>JACRAI010000086.1 GCA_016213425.1 archaeon
GTTTGGAAAACCTTAAATATTAGTACGTATTTAATACGTATTATGCAAGAATTGATTTTCAAGAAGAAAGTGTCTAAAGGAACGAAGTTCAACCAGGTTTACATTCCTAAAGAACTTGAAGAATCAATTCAACCTGGCGATTTGGTTGAAGTAAAACTTTTGAAGAAAAATGTTGAAGTTTTTTGTCATAATGTGATTTTAACCGATTTTAAGAATGATTTAATCAAACAAATATTTTCTTTTCTGCAAAAATTTGGCGTGAGCCAGATTTTTGTGGTGGGATCTTTTCTTACAAAAAAAATTGATTATAACGACATAGACGTCGTTGTGATTACGGAATTTTTAGAAGAAAAATTCGATGAAGAAATTTATGAAAAATTAATAGATAAATTCAACTTAAAATTTCATGTTTTAAGTATTAAAAAAGAAAATTTTGAAAATTTATTAAAAATTTGTCCTTTAACCAAGTCTATGTTTGATAAGTTTGTTTCAAACAAAAAAATAATCATTTCTCAAGAAAAAATCATCAATGAACAACATATACAAATCTTACTTATGATGCCTGAAGATTTGCTAGAAATTGATCTTAACAGCAGAGCATTTTATGACAGCATAAGAAGACTATTAACTATTGAAAGATTCCTTGATAATAAACTTTTAGATAACCGTTTAATTGATGATGAATCAAAAAAAGTTTTAGGAGTGTTATACCAATCAATAAAAAATAATGAATCCATTAACAAAGAAAATATTCTTTTCTTGAGAAAAATAATAAAACAAAAATTAGCCAAAATAAAGAGTAAGATTGATGGGTAAAAAACAAGAATTATCAAAATTAACTAATTTATTATGTAAATTAAAGATCAATTAACTAAAAAATTAAGAAAAGAATTAGAAGAAAAAAAGTTTATTAATAACAAAAAATTTGAATTGATGAATGAAGAAATAAATAAAGTGCTTTTAGAATTAAAACTATACTAATTATTATTTTAGTAATCATCATCTATAGTGTAGCCTTCTTCGGCATCATAATGTTCATCTTCTGCAAAATCGTCATCATCTGAATAGTGTTCTGATAATTCTTGATCAAACAATTCTTCTTTTTTTTCCGCTACTTCTAGCTCTTGCTCTTCTTCGATGCTTGCTTCATCTTGAAGTTTTTCTTCTTCTAGAAATGCTTGATCTTTCTTTTTAAGTTCTACTTTTTTTTTGCTAGATTTAGATTGAGACTTCTTTTGGACTTTTTTTGTCTTCTTTGGTAAAATTTTTTTTGCCTTTTTTTTAGGAGTTTTTTTCTTTGCCATAAGACTCTTTATTTATTGTCTTCTGCTATGTGCTCTCCTGCTCGGTCTTGCTTTTTCGGCTCCTTTACCTTTATGTTTTAAGCCTCTGCTTCTTCTTCCAGCGCTTGTTAATCCTCTCAAAGCTCTACCTCTTTGAGTAGCAACACCCGATAAGTTTTTATCACTTAATACTGCAGGATGATTTCTGTCTATAAGTATAATTTCATACCAAGCACTTTGGCCGTCTTTGCATAACAAATATGAATTTAAAACTTCACAATTAGGATATTTTCTTGTAACTCTCTCCTCAGCAATAAATTGATAATTTTTTCCTAAAGATAACCTGCTAGTAAGATTTTTTGATCTTCTACCTCTATTAGGCCTTGTTCTCGTGTGGCCTCCTCTTTTTACTCTCTGTCTAACAATGAATACTCCTTGTTTTGGTTTGTAACCTAAACTTCTTGCTCTATCAAGTCTTGTAGGCCTTGGAATTCTCAATGTTGTAGGTTGTCGTCTTAATTCTATTAATCTCTGGTGCCAAACTGCTTTTACTTCCTTAGTTGGATTGCTCCAAAGTTCTCTCAAATATTGGTACGTCCCCATAATAACTAATTGGGAAACAGGTTATTTTTAAAGGTTTCGGAAAATAAGTCCTTTTAAGAGGATTTTTGAGTTTTTATTTCAACAAAATCTCCGATTTTAAGATTTTTTCCCTTAATAAACCCTGCATTTACTTCTATTGCATATTTTGCTGGAAGAGAAGTATAAATTTCGCAAGAGTCATTAATACACGGCTGAAAATTCTCTTTAAAATCAACAATTTTTGAATTTTTATCTAGAAAAAATATATCTAGAGGAAGTTTTGTGTTCTTCATCCAAAAGTATGCAGGCTTCTCTTCATTAAAAACAAAAAGCATACCCCCCTCTAAAGATTCACGAAACATAAGCCCTTTAGAGTTATCTTCTGCAATCTCCAAAGGAATGATCAAATTGCCTATTTTTGCATAAGGAACTACCTGTGAACAAGATAGAATTAAAAGCAAAAATAAAAATATTTTTTTCATTCTTTGGATTTACACCTTAACCAGCCAATTTTTCTAGCTACAGAATGAAGTCTTTGTAATAATTTCTCGGTTACTTCTTTAGGCAGGTCATATTCTTGCTCAAATACTGCCACCCAGTTAATTAATTCTCTTAATTCGTCTTCTACATTTTTAACTTCATCCATATCTAAACTAGAACTTTTTCCAAAACTCAATGATGGAATTTTAATTCTAGAAAGCAAACCTTCTTTTTCTACTGAGACATTTGCAGGTTTGCTTGGAGATTTCTTTTTGCTTCTTTTTTTAGCTTTCTTAGCCATGAATACCACCTCTATTTTTTAATGATTTATTAGTTTGCTTATTAATAAATGTTTGGCATAATCTTAAAAATAAGAAGTCTTTCCAGTTATTCATGTCTAAAGAAATCCCTTTAACATTAATAGTGAACGATTACTCTTGGATGGTTTTTCTAGGATTTTTAATTTTCGGATTAATCGTTTACCTAATTGTTAGACAAATAAGAAGATCTGCTTGAATTTAGTTTTTACAAACATTGCCTTTCCACATTTTTATTATAGTAAGTTTTTTAAAGAAAATAAATAATTATTTGTTATGTTTAAAGTTGTGATCAATTTTAAAGCTTACAAAGAAGCAACTGGAAATAATGCCGTTAGTTTAGCTAAAGCTTGCAAGTTTAACAATGTTATTGTTTGTGCTCAAGCGAGCGATATTAATAAAGTTAGCAAAATTATTCCTACTTTTGCACAGCATATTGATCCTGTTGATGAAGGAGCATACACTGGAGCGATCACTGCTAAATCTGTTAAAAATGCAGGAGCTAGAGGAACATTACTTAATCATTCAGAGCACAGGCTTCCTTTTGAAGTTTTAAAGTTATGTGTTAACCTTGCAAAGAGATACAAGCTAGAAACTATTGTTTGCGCTAGAACTTCCAGAGAAGTAGCAAAAGTTAGAGGGTTAAATCCAAATTATATTGCTATCGAGCCTACAGAATTAATTGGAGGAAAAATCAGTGTTACTCAAGCGAAGCCAGGTCTTTTAATTGATTGTTTGAAAAGTGCAGGAAGAATTCCTTTATTGTGCGGTGCAGGAGTTCATTCTAGAGAGGATCTTGAAACTGCAAAAAAATCAGGACTTAAAGGAGTGCTAATTTCTAGTGCTGTTGTGAAAAATGAAACTCCTAGAAAAAAATTAATGGAGTTGTTAAAATGAGTCATAAAAGTTTATTCTTGATTGTTTTTTTCTTATCTTTTTTCGGACTTATTCTTAGTAGTTATCTTTTGTATATTCATTATCAGCCTTCAGAGGAAGGTTTTTGTTTAAGTTTTGACAACAGCAATAATTGCGATATAGTTAACAAAGGGCCATTTTCAGATAGATTCGGGTGTCCAATTGCGGGAATCGGATTGCTTGGTTATATATCCTTTATAACTGTTAGTTTGATTGCATTGCACAAGAATGTTCTAAAAAATACTTGGTTAGAATGCCACAGTGAGAAATCAACAAGCTACTTGTTATATCTTGCTTTAGGTGCTTTAGCGTTTACTATTTATTTTAATTACTTACAAATATTCATTATAGGCTTAATCTGCACATTGTGCGAAGTATCTGCAACAATTGTAGTAATTTTGTTAACTCTAAGTATAATTATAAAAAACAAAGAAATTAATCATGTTGATTGATTAATCTAATAAAAAGACAATAGTTTGATTTAAGATTTATTAATCAAAAAATTTATAAATATCAAGAATAACTTTAATAAAAAAGAGTTTATGGGGTGGAAAAACATGAGTGATGAAACAATTACTATAAGTAAAACGACTTTATGGCAGGGAGTTGCTGCTTTATTCGCAGTTCTTTTTGTCGGTTCATTATTTTGGGGAGGTAGCGGAACTTCTGGAGCTGTTGTAGCAGATAAACCAACAGTTAAACTACCTACGGCAGATCCTCAACAAGATGCACCTGCAAGAGTTGAAGTAACTTTAGATGGTGCAGCAGCAGTAAAAGGTGAAGATAATGCGCCCGTAACTGTTGTAGAATATTCAGATTACCAATGTCCTTTCTGCGCAAGATTTTACGAACAAACATTACCTAGCATGATGAAAGAGTATATTGATAGTGGTAAAGTAAAATTAGTTTACAAAGATTTACCTTTACCATTCCACCCAAATGCTAAAAATGCAGCAGTAGCAGCTAGATGTGGAGGAGATCAAGGAAATTATTGGGGAATGCACGATGAATTATTCGGCAACCAAGAAGTATGGAGTAACCTTCCTGACGCTACAGAAACATTTGCTGGGTATGCTACAAAACTAGGTTTGGATGCTACCAAATTCAAGAACTGCTTAACTTCTGGAAAATTTGACACTGTAATAAGTGATAACTTGAAAGAAGCAAGCTCAGTAGGCTTAAGCGGAACACCAAGTTTCTTAGTTAATGGAATGAGCGTTGTAGGAGCACAACCATTTGCAGTATTCAAGCAAGCAATAGAATCAGAACTAAAATGATTCTATTATTTTTTTCTTTTTATTATGGTTAGTAAAACTGGCTGGGTAAGTTTAGGAATTGTTATCTTAATGATTGCTTTATTAGTTTACAATTCTTATTTGCCTGGAAAATATGATGCTTTTGCTCAATGTTTAGAAGAAAAAGGAGCAATATTCTATGGCGCTTACTGGTGCCCTCACTGTAAAGATCAAAAAGAGTTATTCGGAAGAAGTGTAAGCAAGCTTCCTTACATTGAATGTGCAATGCCTGGAACAAAAGAATTAGTTGAAGCATGCCAAAAAGCAAACATTGAAGCTTTTCCAACATGGACTTTTAGTGACGGAACCAAAGAAGAAGGAGTTTTTCCTTTAACCTACCTAGCACAAAAGACAGGATGCAAGATTGAAGAAGAAAAACAATAACTTGTTTTTCAAAAATTTAAATTAAGAATTTACTGAACTCTTTTTTCTAAACTAAATCTGCTTTCTGCTTTTCTGCCTTCAGAAGTTGTAAACATAACTGTAGAGCTTAGTAGTGCTAAGCAAGCGCTAGCTTGATAAGTCCAGTTAGGAAGGTGACTGTATCCGAAATTTGGATCACTCATTTTTTCTGCTGCAAAATCAATTCCTGCAACACCAAAATAAGCGGCAGCAGCAAAAACACTTCCAACAGCCACGCCTTTGACGAAGCCTTTAACTTGACCAAATAATTTAGCTTTACTTCTTGCTTTATAATAACCAGGATTATCTTTTCTTAACAATTGAGAAATCGCTTTGCTATTCTGCGGTGTGAAAAATCCTTGTTCATATAATGCATCA
>JACRAI010000088.1 GCA_016213425.1 archaeon
AAATATACAGATAAATCTAATTTTTATTTTCTTTGAACAAACTTCCTAAATTATTTCTAAGATTAATGACTTTGTCAAAATTTAATTATTTAACTGCCATTTCAAACTCTGCAAGTTCTTTCTTGATTTTATCATTGATTTCAGTATTAATAAGCTCTAATTTGTTTTCTCCAATCTTGAATTTTGTTTCGAAAGTTTTCATTATGTAACTAGTTTCTTTGACGCATTTATATACTTTTTCATGATAAAATATATAAACTAAGATAACTATATCATTGTTATGACAATAGAACTAACCATTGCGGCTGCAGAAAAAATAAAGAGTATGATAGAAAAAAGAGTTGAAGAATGGCTTGCTAAATCTACCATAGAGCCTGGAGAGAAAGAATATTACTTAAATAATTTAGGTTTTAGATTTGGTCTTGAAGGTGGAGGCTGTGCAGGATTTACATATAAGTATGGATTAGAAGAAAAAAATGATGAAGATGTGGTTTTAAACCAGCACGGAGTAAATATTTATGTTGATCCTAAGTCATATGCGTATCTTTACGGTTCAAAAATTGATTGGAAAGAAAATGATTTTGAATCAAAGTTTGTTTTTGATGTCCCAAAATCAACTGGGGGATGCGGTTGCGGTTCCTCAATAGGTTTTGAATAATTTTCTTATGAAAAAATTAGTTTTTTTGTTGTTTTTTATTTTAATTTCTTGCACGCAATCATACATTGTCACGAGAGTGGTTGATGGTGATACATTAGTTATAGAGACTGGAGAAAAAATAAGATTAATCTGCATCAATACTCCAGAAAAAGGAGAAGAAGGTTTTGAAGAAGCGAAACAATTCTTAACCGATTTAGTTCTTAACAAAAATGTAATTCTTGAAAAAGACATAACAAATAAAGATAAATACGGAAGACTTCTTAGATATGTCTATTTAGACGGTGTTTTTGTTAATAAAGAAATATTTCAGAAGAGATACGCAAAAATGTTCAGGTATGAACCAGACATAAAAAGGTGTGGAGAAATAGAAGGATTAATTTAATTTTCAACTACTTGATGACGAAAAACAGAAAACTATATAAACATATTCTCCCAGAATAGATTGTAGAGAGAAGATAACAGGGACTTTTAAAGAGGATGAGTTCATTTATTTCAGTGTTTTGAGGCCTAAATCTTAAAAAAAAGACAGCGAAAATTTGTACAAGCAATTTTTTAGTCTGTTTATGAGGAAAAAGGGTGTTGTAAAATGATGTCTTTAGAGGGAGAAGTTGAGAGTTTTTATTATAGGCTGATAGAATTTATGAAGGCAGAAGATCTTGCAAATGTTCAATCAGTCAGTATTTTGATGGCTAAGACAGAATATGAATTGCAGGGTCAAAAATTAGATTACGAAAACAGCGACCGCTGGGATGAGAAATTGTATCAAGAGTTCACTGATTGTCAAATGAATTACCAGCTCGATATTTTAAAAGAATTATACAAGAAAGCACTAGCTTTAGCTAATAAAGGAGGAGCAAAAGCAGACAATTTATTTTATAAGTATAATATTCTTAGTGATAAAGAAATTGTTTCTAAAGTTAAAGAAAAATTAAAAAAAGAGGGTAAAAATTGAATCTTAAAAAATTATTGGCTGTAGGAATAACTAGTACAACTATTGCTTCAGTTGCTGTAACTCCAGAAATCAATGCAGAAACTCCTGTGTATTACAACACTAGCTATGATGTTAATGATAATAATTTAAACAAAGAAACTTTAGAATATTTGCTTAAAACAACTCAAGATATTGTTGTAGAAGTTGTTTTTGAAACACATATGCTTGACTTAAAGACTGGTGAAAGATTTTTTACTGGTAACGCAAGTGCTTATGGCGGAGGTTCAGGAGTTGTACTTAACAAAAATGGAAATAGATTAGATCTTTTAACTTGCGAGCATTTAAATTTTCAAGCTGACTTTTTGTATGAGCCTCAATGGGGAAACACAGTAATGACTTACAATCCAATTAGCACTAAGTTTTACTTAGTTGATAAATACAAGACCGATTTTTCTGGCAAGCCAAAATTTGAAGGGGCAATAACATTAGAATTTGTAAAATCCGATGCACAATCAGATTTAATGATTTTAAGAAGTAAAGAGTTATCACAAGAAGAGCTGAGCAAATACAATACGATTGATAGAGTAGCAAACGAAAGTGAAGTAATGCAAGGGGACGTAGTTTATACGATAGGATACCCAATGGACTTAGGAAAACAAGTTACTCAAGGAATAATATCAGGATTAGGTAATCCTAATGATCCTAGTGACGACGGCATTTTTTATGTTACAAGCGCTTTAAATTTTGGAAATAGTGGAGGACCAAACTTTGTTTTCAAACAAGGAGTTCCTTACATCGTTGGATTGTCAAGATTAAAATTCGGAGCGGTAAATGGCATTTACGGAATTGTTAAGCCCAGTCTGATAAAAAATTTCTTAACTCCTCCAGAACAGCCAAAAAATCAAGCGCAAAGTCCTCCTCCTCAATACGCGCCAGAAAAAGAATTTCCTTGGAGCAAATAATCACATCATTTCCGCAATATACATAATAAAAAATAATAATGTTTATAAGAAACAAAATCTAGAAAAACACTAAACAATGGGGTTAGATGAGCTAGTTTTACAGGAAAAAAAGAGTGCTGAAGAAAAATTTGCACTTGCAGGAATAAACGTTAACGATGAAATTCTAATAAAGCACTTGCTCAGGTATGGTTTGAGAAGTCCAGATCGATGGGCTACTAAAAAAATTCTGGCAGAAAAATTAAATCCAAATGATTCTGAAGCCGGAATAAAAACTGTTGAAAAACATTTAGAAGAGCTGGGCCAAAAACTTGAAGCAATAGGTGTGGAGTTAAAAGAAGATTTCTCAGATGTATATGAAGAGAAAGTTTATGCAATAGATCCTGAAGACAAAAAAGGCATTCTAAAGTATTTATCAATATTTAACCAGCCTAAACAAGAAGCAACAGTTCTTTTTATTTCTGACCCAGGATTTGGACAATTACTACATGACAAGCGAAGCGACAAAGGACTGCACTATTTCCTCAAGTTTAATGGATTGCTGGAAAAATTAGATGCAACTATGATTCTAGGAGGCGTTCCTTGGGTTCCACTTAAAACAAATAAAAAAACAAACCAATACCTGAAAATATTGGGGAAAAAAGTAAACGGCACACAATTTCCTGACGAGGAAGATGATGATTCTTCTAAAGTTGATGATCCTGAATACTTTCAAAAGCACGTTAAAAACAAAATAACAACACTTACAGAAGCAATAGAAAGCGGCACTCAAAGTTTAGAAACTATGCTTGGAAAAAATTTTAGCGGCGAAGTATTCTACTTTTTTAGTCAACAAGACAGAAGAAACCATGAGGATAAAGCAGAGTTATTAATATCCAACTATGCTTTACATCAGAAAGATAAAGAAAAAATAGAAGAAAAAATAAACAAGCTTGAAGAAGAATGCGCATTCCAAGAAGCAAGGTATAGGGCTGCCAAAAATGCCTGCGATGTACTAAAAGAATTGAAGCAGCAAGTAAAAGCGATAAAAGATGAAGAAAAAATTAAATTCAAAGTAGATGAATACGTTGCATCAAATAAAGATTCTTTAAATGTAATACTAAATGATTCTTATGAAGTTCACCAAAAAGTTGTATCTAAAATTACAAAAGTAAAAGATACTCAAGAATTGGGTGATTTCGTAAATGTTCTCCTTAAAGAAAGAACCGACTCAAAATCAAGATTAGAAAAAATGAAAAGCGAACTGCGCGACGCGTTAAACAAAAAAACAAATCTAGAAAAAATGCTTAAAGGATTTAATGTTTACAAAGCATTAGGTCACTTACCTGGTGAATCAGATCAGGACTCAATACATCATCATCAAGCAATGCAAGAATACCTCAAAGAACTTTCCAATTTATGGAAGAAATGGGGAGGAGATACTAGCAACATACATCCCGAAGCCAGAACTGATTTGGAACTTAAAGGATACTTGTACAGGGTAGAACCTCAAATAAACTTAAGTTCGGATGGTGTTGGTTTGGACACAATACAGAGGCAAGTAATTCATTTAAGAGACGATCCTACTGGTACAAAGATAATTCCAGATGCATACGTTTCAGGGTATGATGCGGGAGGATTAAGAGTGATGCCTCAAATGAAGAAAAGAGAAGCAATTGAAGAAGGAAGTTACCATTATGATAAAAATGTTGTTTTACACTTAAAACTTCCAACAATGCAGTCAGAAGACTGGCTTGAATATTGCTGGAGAAACAAAATAAGAAGCCCTTGGGATGTAGTTAGAAAAAGAAAAGGACTTTACGCCTCAGGTATAGTAATTCAAAGATTCACAGGAGAAGGCCTAACTGAACTGACATTTGTTAGCACTAAAGATCTTGTAAAAATGGGGCAAAGAGCAAAGCAATACGAAGAAGTAAAAGATGAATTTGAGAAAACAACAAATGAAGAAAAGAAAAGTGTTCTAAAAATAAAACTCGAAGAATTAAAGAACACATTTAAAATAGAACCTTCACATAATGGAACGCTTGAGAAAAAGATAGAAATAACACATGTAGGAGACAGTCACATTGGTGCACCAAACTTTTTAGGTAGAACAACTAATTATGAAATATTAAAATCTGTAGTGAATTATACTCTTGAAAAAAGAAACCCCGATGCAGTTATAATGAGTGAAATACCTCATGGAAATCATAATACAGGATCTTTCAAATCAGACAAACAAGATGTAGGATTACTTCCAACAGAGATAGAAAAATTAGGTAGATTAATAGAGGCAGACGCATCAATCAATGATAAACAAAAAATAACTCTATTGAGATATTTCTCACTTTTAAACAGGTTGACTCAACCAATAAGTTCTGCATCAAAGCAATTACTTGAAATTGCAGACTCAGGATTAATAGAATTAGGAGAAAAAATAATTGATAAAAATGGAATAGGAGTTTTAGTTTCAGGAAATCATTACAATGACAGCAACAATCAAAGCCATGATGAAGCAGAGATGCTTGCATTATTATTTGATAGAAAATATAGAAAGTCAGGAAAATTGTGGATTCTTGATGGAACTGGAGAAAGAGATGGAAGAGGACAGTTCTCTTTTGATCAATTGCTAACAAATTATGCTAAAGAAAAAGGCCAAACACTTGGAAAAGGATACGCCGCTCACAGTTTCAAAGGAGCTTCTGATCCAATTTTAGGAATTATGAGGTCAACAGAAAAGATGGGTTTAGAAGTCTCAGACATTTATGGCTTTCACGTTCACCAAACTGGTTTCGGCTTCGCGAATGGAAAAAGCGTTCACATACAACCGGGGCTACAAACAACAAATAAATTTGTAGAGGTCATAGGCCAATCAGGCGGTTATAGAGGTTCTAAAGATATAGAAAAAAGCAGAAATCCTCAATTAAAAGATTACAGAAAAGTAATATGGGCTCCTCAAGCGTATCTTGAAGAAAACTATTTAACAGAGGAAATTTGGGCTCATAAAAAGATAACAGAAGAGTACCTGCCAAAAGTTAGAGGAAAAAAATAGTAAACTTAATAAACCCTAACACCCCTTTATACTTTAATTAAGACTTCTGGAGTGGTTATTACATCATTAAGATCGTGAGGGCTTGAGATAATCATTAACTTCGAAGTCGTTTGAGTCTCAGATGTCATTGATATCTGATTTCTCGGCTGACTAATAAGTTTAATGAGGAGAGGTGTAATAAAAATGTGTGGAGCGAGAAGCTTGAAAAGATTATTTGTCTTCGCAACTCTAGTAGCATCGGCAAGCTATTACTTTGTAATGTACTGCCCCGATGATTTAGCCGCGCTAGCATCAGTTATATTCCTAGGCTTGATAACTTCAGCCACGCTAGCTAAACTTATAAGAGTAAAAGCAGACTTGGTAAGAAGGAGACGTTTAAGAAAAAAGTTTTTTAAAATAAAAAATCTTGAACAAATGAATCTGGTTTAATTAAACAGATAGACTTAAAGTTACAAATCGTTTTGTGTAAATGTGCCTCTTCATAATAAGTTGATATTCTTTTTTAGCAATGTTTATAAAATTGAAAGGTAAAAAGCGTTTTATGAAAAAATTGGTGCTTTTACTTTTGTTAATTCCTATAGTACACGCTTTGCCTTACGCAGATCACATAATAGATCTAACAATGAATACAAGTATAGAATTATCTCCTGGTTCGCCTTATGCTAAAATTCAAGAGCTAGATGCTGAAATATACGCGTTTCCTAAAGAGGGAGCAGATCAAAAAATTCTTGAGTTAAGACAAAATCCAAATTTGTTAACAAACAAAATAGAGCATGACAAACTTATTTACACTTGGAGAGATATAGATAACGTAACTTACGGGTACACTGGCCAGATTGATAGAAAAATAAAACCCTTTAAGGTAACAAGCAAGGAACTTTATCCTTTTGATGTAACTATTTTACTCCCCGAAGTTGAAAAATACTTGAGACCTTCAGAACATATTGATAGCAAATATCCTAAAATCCAAGAATTAGCGAAAAATCTTGCAAAAGAAGAAAGAGATTTGTGGAATTTAGTTGTTAAAACAGCAATCTGGGTTAG
>JACRAI010000089.1 GCA_016213425.1 archaeon
GACTAATCTTTTTGTTCCTTCTGCGCTCATTAGTTTTATTCCTAAACCATATGTAATCTCAGGATTGATTTCTGCACCTAATTCCTTAATCAAGAATTCTTGAAGTTTTTTCTGTTTTTCGCTTCCTGCTTCAAATTCAATTCCGGCATAAACATCTTCTACATTTTCTCTGAAAATTACCATATCTATGCTTTGTGCATTAATGTTTGGTGAAGGTGATCCTTTGAAATACTTTACCGGTCTGACACAAGAGTAAAGATCGAATAATTTTCTTAAATAAACATTTATACTTTTGAACCCTTCACCTATAGGTGTTCCTAGAGGGCCCTTTAATGCAAGCTTGTGTTTTTTTATTAAATCGACAGTTTCTTTAGGTAAATAAACACTTCTTTGTTCTTCAGGATTCATTTTTTTCAATTCTTCATTTGTTAATTTGGGAAAATTTGTTTCTCTGGCAACATCTCCTGCCAATGCTTCGACCCAAGTTATTTTTCTTGAACCTTTGTAGGCTTTTTCTACAGCAGAATCTAAAATTTTTATTGCAGAATCTGTTACACCAAGAACTCCGTTTTTTGTTTTACCTATGCCGTCTCCTTTTATTACAACGATTGTTGGATTGTTTGTTGAATTTTTCATTTTGTTTTTCCTCCTAAACACCTCTTAATAGTGTAAAAGATACACTTATATATAAATGTTTCGGTTAAAAATAAGAATAAATGAAAAAAAAATTGAATATACTTTTATTTTTTAATTTGTATCAAGATAGCTAAATTTATTTGATAAATATTCATTAACTCTTTTAGCAAATTCTTCAGTACATAAGAAATTCAGCTTCTCTGAGTCGCCTGTTGTTGTGCCTATTCTATTTTCACTTTTAATTACTCCTGAGGAGTCTTCAGCCAATGCTAAAAGTTCCTTTAATACTATGCTTTGATAAGTATAAAATGAATCCCTTGAAATGGCAGCCCCATAAAATTTCATAAAAGGATCCCCATTGACTGAAACTTCAAGCAACACAACGCCTGGTTTTGTAACTATTTTTCTATGCGCGCTAGTAAATGATTCTTCATCATATGTTAATCCTTTTGTTTTCTTAACTTTAGCTAATTTAACAATGCAATACCCCTCATGACCAAAAGTAGCTGAAGGATTGTGTTTATAGCCCCTAAATAAAGTTCTTTCTTCTCTAACTTTTGCAATTTCATTTTCAAGAATTTGATTTACAGTTTCTTTTGCTTTGTCTGATTTTTTCCTTAATTCCTCAATTTGTTGAACATCATAAGGTGTTTGTGTTAAAAGTTGTTCTAGTGCTTCATACACTTTTACTACTGGTTCCTCTTCTTTATCTTGAGGTAAATCAACAGTAAAAAACTCATCATCTTCCCAAGAAACAAATGCGTCTAAACATTTCAGTCTTCCAAAAATCTGAACATCTGTTGAGTCAATAGCATTTTCATCCCAGTTAAAGTGTTCATTTAAATCTAATTTATAAGTATCGGGAAAAGTTACTTCAACACGATTATGGCCTGGAAATTCAGATTTTCTAGCATTTAGTTTCACACTTAAATTGTCTTTTATTAGAGTTGCTGATTTTTTTTGCATCTTAAGTGCGAAAACATAAGCTCCATATTTAAATGTTTGCTTTTTCACTACCAAATAAAGACAACAATATCAGGGCATCAATCCCTCTATTATTCATCACTCGCGTTCTTCATAAAATATTGTTCATCAAGTCAAAGAAAGGTTTTTTGAAAGAGCTTTTTTACTTCAAACTACAAACAGTAAACTAGTCACAAAAAGTCACTTATATCCATTACTTCAATTCCGTCAACATTTTTTATTTTGTTTTTATCTATCACGAAGAGTATTTTTCTTCTAGGCTTTACTAAATCTAGTTTTTTGCTTGCAACTTTTATTTCGCTTAATTCTACTTTGTCTTTCCATTTTATTTCAACTGCAGTATCAACTTTTCGAAATCTCAACAAACATGCATCAACATCATAATCCTTTGCTTCGCAGATGGATTCTTGAAGAGATAATTCTTTTGCAAGAAATTCTCTAATATTATCTTCTATTATTTTTGGGAGAATCTCATCTACAATTCTTCTCATTTCTTCTTTTGTTAAAACTCTCTCAGAGATATTATATTTTTCATCCGCATAATAAAAAATTCTTGCCAATGGAGA
>JACRAI010000087.1 GCA_016213425.1 archaeon
AGACATGAATGTTAAAATGCCTGAAGTACCTCCTTTACCTGAAAGTGCTTCAGAGCAAGAAAAAAAAGAATATGAGTTAAGCAAACAAGTATTAACTTCGTTCGGTAACAATTTTGAGCAATTAAAAGGTACAAGTTTAAATTGTGCTTTAGACCCTGCTAAAGTTGAAGCATTAGGCATTGATAATGCAGTTAATGAAGCTATGCAAGCAAGTTTAGATCCTGTAACTTTGAAAGCAGCTCCAAACGCACCTTGCAGCGGAACTATGCTTGATGCTTTTGCAAACATAATGACTCAAATGATACAAATGTTAACGCAAGCATTAGGTCAAGCAGCTCTTGCACCTCAGGGACAATAAGTTTATAAATATCTTTCTTTTTTCTTTTTTTTGGGGTGTGTACTTTGCTCTCGCTCTTTTGAGTGAGGAAAGTCTTCCCACCATAAAAGGCCACTCTTTGAGATCCAGTAATGGATGGCTCTATCAAAGAAACGAAATGCCCAAAAGGGCTAGAATGATGCAGTGAAGCACTTGGCAACAAGTGAGAGATAACCTGCAGACGTTCCTTTTGGAAACAGTGAAACGGATCATCCTTGGCTGGTGCAAGTCCAAAGGACGCTTAGTCAAATGCAAAGACAGCCCGTCCAACAGATAATATCTGTGCCTAGTGAATTTATCACAAGGTTTCGGGGGCTGACAAAAGGAAGCTTATTCACACCCCAATTTTTGTTTGGAGTTATTGGTTCGGAGGATTAAAATGAGTTTAATAAAAAGATTAACAATTGGAACTTTTGCAGGCTTAGCCGCTTTAACATTTATGTCGAGTGGTTGTGCTAAGACGAGAAATAAATGGGCTCAGCAAGGAGGCGTTCTTGGATCTTATACTGCAGATTATATAGTTATCAGACAAAATGGTGGAGAAATCATGGATGTTTGGAAGCTAAATGATGTAATGGTTCAAAGTGAAGAACATTCAGATGGTTGGTTATTCCGAGATCAAAATGGTAACGCAGTAAATGTTGGCGGTGACGCAAAAATAGTGAGAATTAATTCAACAAACAGCGAGTTATGGAATAAATATCAAGAGTACCACTCTGAATTTGAAACTAAAACATATAGAGAAAAATTTAATTCTAAATAATTTTTGGATTAAGTTTTGAAGCTTTCAAAACATTATATGCTAAACTAGTGACAGTCATAGGTCCAACACCTCCAGGCACGGGCGTTATATAACTTGCTTTTTCTATCACATTTTCAAAGTCAACATCTCCGACTATTTTTCCAGAAAAATTATTTATTCCAACATCTATAACTATAACTCCCCGAGATACCATTTCTTTTTTAATGTAGTGCGGTTTTCCTATTGCACTCACTAAAATTTCTGCTTTGCTCATTATTTCTTCTATCTTTTCAGTTTTAGTGTTGCAAATAGTTACATTGGCTCCTTCACACATCATTATTTTTTGCAAAGGTATACCAACTATTTCGCTTCTTCCAAGTATTACCACATTTTTATCAGTAATAGAAATTTTGTAGTGATCTAATAAATCAACAATTCCTTTAGGTGTGCAAGGTCTGAAATATTCTTCTCCCTTTATCAGTCTGCTAGCATTATAAGAGGTCAATCCATCGACATCTTTCAAAGGATCTATCAAGTCAAGCAGTTTATACTTGTCAAGGTGTGCAGGCAGAGGAAGTTCAATCAAAATTCCGTTAACATTTTTGGATTCGTTAAGCTCAGCTATCAAATTAATGATTTTTATTTCTTCAACATTTTCCTCGAATCTGTGAATTTCATAACCAATTCCTAGTTTATTAAAAACTTTTTTTTATTATTAATGTATGCTTCAGTTGCAGAATTAATTCCTACAGTCAAAACATCTAATTTAGGAGTTATTTCTAAGATCTTCAAGTCTTGTTTAATCTTTTCTTGTAAACTTTCTGCTAGTTTTTTGCCGTCAAGAATCTTGCCAATGTTCATTTTTCTTTTAATAAAATTATATTTCCTCGACCTTTCTTTATTTTTTCCACTATTTTTTTATTTTCTAGCTCTGAGATTACTAAAGATATCTTCGCTTCTGAATAAGGTAAGTGTTTCCTTAAATCTTTTTGAGTTATTCTACCCCCTTCTTTTTTAAGTATACTCAACACTTGATTTGTCAGCTGATCTTCTTTGGGTGTTATTTTCTTTTTTCTTAAAAACTTATACGCTAATAAAGCAATTAAAATTAAAATTAGAGGGATTGCTGCAAGTTTATAATCAAATAAATATTCAGGTTCTATAGGGTCTTCAATCGTTTCCTGAAGAATAAAAGTTTCTTCACTAATATCTGGCAAGAGTATTAAATCAACCAAGTAATTTCCTTCTTTTTCAACAAGAATTGTTTCTTTTGCAATTAAGTCAGGATTTCTTTTAGCGTAAATTTGGTAATTTCCGAGCGGGACGTTAAAAGAATAACTTCCATTTCTCGCTACAAAGATTTGTTTGTTTTTCGGGCCTATGCTAACAACAGTATTATCTAAAGAGTTTAGTTCAAAGTCATAAATATTTCCATAGATTTTTGCCGCATCAACTAATTGAGCAATCAAAGTTAATAAAATTAGAAAAACAAAGTATTTATGCATGAACTTTAAATAGGACTTTCATATTTAAACATTTCTATAGACTCTCAAATTTAAAAAAGCTCTAAAAAGTATAAAAAAGATTTTTAGACTCTTTTTTATAAAAATAAAGCATTATAAACCTTTGTAAAGCTTTAAAAGTAATATAAAATGTTTTTTCTGCTTCTTAAAAAAGAATCTTTATAAATAAATGCCCCTAGATTAGCTTTGTCAGGAAAAAATTTTCCTGACAAACGGCTATCTTTTTCGTGTGGAGCGGGCTGCTTCACACACCCTTTTTGGGTTTAGATGGTTGATGAAGATAGCTTATTTTTAGGAGGTTTTAGAAAATGGAAGGAAAGAAATTGTTTTTAATCAGTGTTTTATTGCTAAGCTTGCTTAGTGTAGCTTTTGCTCAAGAAGGTCTTAGAGGGCCGGGCGATCAAAAAAGAGTTAATGAGGTTGGCGCTCAAAATAGCGGATATGTTTCTAAAGAAATTCAAGAAAATAAAAAGCCAAGTTTGTCTGATGAAGGTTCAAGTAGCAGAATAAATAGAAAAGATAAAGAAGACATTTTAGCTGCAAGAAAAAATGTAGCTGAAGCAAAAGAAAATTTAAGAGCAAAAGTTCAAGAGGCTAAAGACGAAATAAAAGAAGACGTAAAAGAAGTTAGAGAAGCTACAAAAGATCTTGTTGGGGAATTAAGACAAGAAGCACAAGAAAGAGAGATTTCTCCTGAAAGAGCAAGAAAAGCTCTTCCGCAAGCAACTCCTGAACTAGCTGAAAGGGCTAAAAAAGTCAGAGAAGATTATTTGAAGCTTAAAGAAGTTCAAAAGGATCAAAGAGCGAAACTTCAAGATTTTAAAGAAAAGCTTTCTGAATGTAAGTCTGGCAAAGTTCCTAAAGAAGAATGTCAAGGTTTAGGTAAATTAGTGGTAAACCAAGGCAGAGAATTGCTTAAATCTTCTAAAAATAAAATTGAAGGTTTAATTGAACAAACAAAGCAAAAGGTGTTAAGTTCTAATTTGCCTGAAGAAAAGAAAGCTGAACTCTTAGATAATTTAAATAAAAGATTTGATTCGCTTGTTAATTCTACACCAGAAGTTCCAGAAGGCAGAAATTTCAGCAAAGAAGAAATTAATTCTGAAGCGAAGGCATTGAGAGCTGTTTGGGAAGAGGCTAAAGTAGACATACAAGCGAGCGCTGGAAGAATGGCTGCAGAAAAAATAGGTGGTGTTCTTGAAAAAACTCAAAATTTAAGAGAGAAACTTGCAAGAACTCTTTCAATTCTTAAAGAAAAAGGAAAAGATACTAGTAGTTTGGAAAAAACACTTGCTGAATTTGAGGCAAGACTAGAAAATGCAAGAAAAAGCCACAGTGAGGCAATAAGATTGCTTGAAGAAAAAAGTCCTGAAAACATGAAAAAAGCAACAGACTTAATAAGAGATGCACATCAAGAATTAAAAGAAGCACACAATCTCTTAAAAAACTTAGTTAAAGACATGAAAGAATCAGGTGATGATGATGAATAAAAAATTTTATTTAGGTCTTTTATTTTTTTTGCTTATTGCTGTGGCTTGCAAGCCTGCTATCAAGATGCAAAAACCAGAAGTTCAAGAAAACAGTGCAGTGAGTAATAATGTTGAAGAAGTCGGAGAGGATTTATCTGACTTTGAAAAATTTAACGAAGACTTAAATGTTGACGAACTTGATAGTCTTGATAAAGACTTAGATGATGTTGAAAAGTTAAAGATAGAATAAACTTTTAAACTATTTCTTTTTTTTACCTTTTATGATTGAAATTGATGGATCTTATCTTGAAGGTGGTGGGCAGATAGTTAGAACTGCCGTTGCTTTATCTGCAATAACAGGTCAACCAATAGACGTGAGCAACATAAGAAAAGGGCGAAATAAACCCGGACTAAAAAATCAGCATTTGCATGCAATAAATGCGTTAAAAGAATTGTGCAATGCTAAAGTTGAAGGTTTAGAGTTAGGAAGCCAAAAATTAATTTTTAAGCCAAATAAATTAAAGAGTAAAACGTTAAATATTGATGTTGGTACTGCAGGCTCAGTTGGTCTAG
>JACRAI010000012.1 GCA_016213425.1 archaeon
TCCACATTATTGCAGGACCTAACCGTAAGATCGTGTTTAAGAATTGATCTTGCTGGCCTGAATTACCATTTCTGTTTCCCCCTTGCTGCCAAGGAGGTGTGTTTGCTTGAGGTTTTACTGTTTTTGCAATGTCATCAAGAGTCATTAAAGGAACTTCGTTGTATTTTAGGTCAACAACTTTTCTGTCAACAAATATTGCTGCTTGACCGATGTTAACTGGTGTTGTAGTCATTTGAGAAAATACATTTATTAAAAAATCATCAAAATAATAAGATTCTTCAGCTGCTTCTTTAACAAGATCTGTTAATTCTTTAAGTCTTTCTTCACCAAATTTGTTGACAACACTGATCATTTTTCTCCTCTAAGTACTTCTTCTGCTTTTTGTTTGTCTATACTATATTTTTGTCCTGGTTCTGCATTGAATATGTACCAGTCAAATAGTTTGTCGCATACACTTTTCAAGGCTCGAGCTCCTTGGCTTGTTTTTAGAGCTTCATCTGCCATTATTTGGTATGCGCCTTCTTCTAATTCTATTTGTACGTTTTGTTCATCTTTGAAAAACTTTAAGTAATCATTAACTGCACTTTTTGGTGATTTCAAAATACTTACTAAAGTTTCTTGGGTCATAGGCATTATGTTGGCAAGTATTGGAAGTCTTCCCAGAATTTCTTTAGGAACTCCAAATTTTTCCAAATCTGTTCTGGTTATTCTTAATTTTGCTCTTTCTTCAGGAGTCATTGCTCCATAGCCTTTTGAGTCATATAATGGTTGGAATGCACCTGAAAGAATAAACAACATTCCTGACAAATCTATACCATTGTAAACTCCATTTTCTAAATATCCTATAAATGATTTGTTTCTTGGGTCTGCAGGATTCATTAATACTTTATCTGCTTCGTCAACGTAAATAATTCCTTTTTCTTTACCTTTAGGGAAAGTGCTTAATGCTTTTTCAAGTGTATCATTCATGTTTCCGAAGTTTACTTTTATTATTGGCATTTTTGCTTTTTTAGCAAGTAGTTCAACACCAAAAGTTTTACCGCATCCAGTTGGTCCTAAAATCATCATGTTTGCTTGAGGTACTTTTTGCGGAGTTTTTGATTTTAATCTTGTAGAGTATAGATAGAATGATTTAGCTAATGCTTTTTTTGCTTCTTCTTGTCCTGGCATGTAAATATTCATGTATTCTATTATTGAGTTTGGATTTTGCCAGTCAACTTTGAAGTTATCTACTTCAGCAAATTCTGCTTCTTTCTTAAATTCTTTATCTATTTCTCCTTTTGTTATTATTATTTTTTTGCCTACATATTTTTTTCTTTCGAATGAATATTTTTCTACAATTTTTTCGAGTACTGAGCCTAAAGCTCTCACTCCTACACCTGCAAGAGCTAGTTCTGCAACTCTTTTTAATCCATCTTCTTCAATTGATAATTCTATTCCGAAATCTTTGAATCTCTGAACAAGTAGAGTGTAAGGTGATCCTTTGTTTTCTTTAAGAATTTTTAGCAAGCCTTCAGCATCATGCGGGTAAAGAATGGTTTTTGTTTTTATTCTTCCAACAAGTTCAGGCATTAAACCATAATTGACCAGGTCTTCGTCAGTCATTTGTTCAAGCACTTGTTCTTTTTTCATCTTGCAGGTGTTTCCGCCTAATCTTCCCTGAATTATTTCTTGCAATGCTGGCTTGTTGAATTCTCCTGCAAATGCTCCTGCACAAAGTATTAAGTACTTACTTGTATCTATAAAATTAGAAGATTGAGATCTTTTTTTGCTTTTTCCATTTTTGTTCTTTTTTATTCCTAAACCTTCAAGCACATCATCTATATTACTTCCGTTAACAAGCTTACCATCAATTCTCACTACTGGTTCTTTTCCTTTTTTTGAAAGATCTATAACTTTTGCATCACTTTCGCTTTGAGAAGACAAACTTTCCATTTCTATTTCTTCATAAATTATTGATCTTGAATCAAGTTCTTCTCTTATTCTATCCGAGGCTTTGTTTCTTTTTAAGTAATACAATGCAACTATCCCTGAGAATGATGCTTCTTCTTTTTCATCTTCATCTTTTTCCATTTGATCTGAGCTTTTACTCATTCCAGATAGTTTGATTTTTTCTCCAGTAAAAATTGCTAAAAGTTCTCTTTGCAGTTTAGGGCCAAATCCAGGGTTGTTAGTATCTCCAGATACTAGTTTGTCAAATTCGTCAAAGAAAATAACTCCTCTATCTTTTCCCACTAAGCCTTCTAGTCCTTCGGTTAAATTTCTTCCTTTGTATCCTTCAGTTGTTACGTTGGCGCAGCTAATTTTAACCCACGGAATTCCTGCTGCATCACAAACTAGACCTGCGGAGTAAGTTTTTCCGCTTCCTGAAGGACCTAAAAGAAGTACAGGATTTACTGTCCCGCTAGATAAGTAGTCAGAGAATGCTAATGCTAGAGCTTTTTTTGATGGTTCTTGCCCGGTAACCCATTGACTTAAGTATTCGAATATTGCTTGAGGATCATTAAAATCAACACTTGGCTTTTTCTCTATTTTTCCTAAAATGCTAGCAACTTTGCTCTTTATTAAATCAGGATTTATTTTAGAAGTGTCAGCAATAACTTTAGGTATTTCAGCGACTTGATCAACTGATTTTTTAACAGTTTGTTTGGGTTCTTCATTTCTTGCAATAATTGGTGAAGTAATTGTTGTGGGTTTTAATTCTGTTATCTGTGGAATTGTTGCTGATTCAATTTTTGGTTGTTCTATTGGTTCTGGTTTTTGTATTTTTACTCCTGAAACAGGTGCATCTTGAATTGTTTGTGTTGGCGCTTGTTTGTATTCTTTTGTTACTGTTGCCATTACATCTACTGTTGGAACATTTGTTTCAGGAGTTTTAATTTGTGCACTTCTTTTTTTAATAGGAGATTTAACCGCTTTCCTTTCTGGTTTTATAGGTTTTTCACTAACTGCGGGTGGAGGAATGTAAGCAATAGGAATTTCTTCTTCTGGTGGTTCTAGCGGTCTTGATTCTGGGATAAATGTCCAGGGGCGGGAAGCGCACGATCCAGTGATTAACTTATTATCAGAATAATATATCTCTTTTAAATTTTCTTTCTTGTACTCAGTAACGAAACTCGTGAATTCTTTTTCCTTTTTTGAATAAACTATTTCTTCGTAGATTTCTTCTCTCATTTTATTTTTTTTCAGATATTTTATTCGTGTGTGTGGTGGTGTTCATGTCCTCCTTCATGAGTGTGGTAATGATCATGCTCGTGTTCTTCTTCTCTCAAACCTAAGAGTGCTCCATATTTTGAATTTACAATATCTTGAACTACACTATCTATTGTATGTGTGTGGTCTAAATGATTTCCTTTAGCTATTTGTGCTGCTTCAACATATTGAATTGTTTCAGCAATACCGCTTAAGTAATCTGCAAGATTGCCTTCTTTGATTCCGCCCTTTAATAAAGTGCCAAGTTCTTCAAGTCTTGTTTTGGTTTTGTTGTCGAAATCGTTCATGTTTACGCCCATGTTTCCCATGTAGCCAAACATATCAAAAATTACTATTCCGTTGTTTTGGTTTATGTATGTTAAATGGCATGCCATTTTTATCCTCCTCCAATTATTTGTTCAAATATTGATGCTTGAATTTCTTCTTGTTTGTATTTCATCATGTTAGTCGTACCTGCTATCATCTTTATCCGAATAGTATTCTGCATAAGATTCATAATCTGGAGGCAACCTTTTAATGCTCTCTGTGCTTGAGTCATTACAAAATTAGCATACGTTTCAGGATCCATTCTTCCTATCATTTCTTTATATCTGTCTTCTTCAGTGCTTTCTTGTGTTGCGTATGCTTTTTGTTGAACCCCCTTTACTAAAACTTCCTGATCTATTCCCATACTTTTTAACCTGTCCTTTAATGCAGGATCTTCTTCAAGAATTTCAAGCAATAATTCTAACTCCAACAGATCTTTTCCAGAAGCAAAAACAAAAGCACCTCTTCCAACTAAATCTCTGAGTTTGACCATGGGATTGTTTGGGTTTTCGTCTTCAGGTTCTTGTTGCTTTGGAAAGTAAGTTGGCTTCTTAGGTTGCTGATAAAATTGAGGAACTCCAAAGATTGCCGCTTTAAGTGGTGGATTTCCAGGTCTAGAAGAATTAATTATAACGGCATTGATATAGATAATGTTTGCAGTGATGAAAATCAGCAGTTTTTAATTAAAGAAATAAATCCCTAGCATAATTTAATCTTTCATTTATTTCTGTTATTTCTTTCACAGGTGTCACAGATGTTTTTCCTACATAATTTAGCAAGTCCCATTGAGAAATTCCTAATATTTCAGCAGTTCTTCCAATACTCAATCCGTGCTCGTGCAGCTTGCTTGCCTTTTTTATCTTAGCTTTATCCATTACTTCTTCTATGTATAATTTTAACTGATCATCTATTTTTTCTATATACCTCATCAATCCTTGAAGTTCTCTGTTGTATTTTTTGTAATTATGTTGCTGTAAAGAGTTCAATAATGAGGAAAGTTTAGGGAGTATAGTTGTATAATCAATATTTTTTTCACAGCATCTTTGAACAACTTTAGATAAAGCGTAAACGAAAACTGCAATTGTTAAAGAATCGCTGTCTTGGTAAATGCTGGCATCATGAATAACGTGATTGCTTAACTCACTTAATATGTGATGCTGATTATTCTTCAAAGCAATAATTGCTTCTTTAAGTATATCAACCACGTCTTTTTTAACAATTGGAAGCATGAAACAATTCAAGAAGTTGTTTTATTTAAATGTTTCTCAGAACATATTTGATTGTAAAATATTTCTAATTTCAGCGCGACCTGAAAAGAAGGAACATTTATAAAGAAATTCTGCATAAAACACTTGTAAAAGGGGTATTTTGGATGACTAATAAAATTACAGTTATTTTAACCATCTTACTACTCATAAATCTACCCTTAACAACGGCACTTGCTGATTCTTTTACTGGAAGGCAAGTAACTGATTATCCTTCAGATTTTCAACCAAAATATCCTCCGAAAGAATTAACTGATTTTCCTGTACTACCGCCTAAACTCACTATTGAACAACCAGTGGTACCTGTCGAACGTCCGATTGTTAAAGGTTTTTGCGGTGATCAATATTGTGATTTAGAAGGAATTTATGGAAGCAGAGAAAATGAAATTAGTTGTGCTTTTGATTGCAAAAAAATAAAAGAAGAACTAGTTGAACCTACTTGTTCTGATACAGATGGGGATGTTCAGCTGTTCAAGGAAGGAACAGTTAGTGGAATTACAATAGTCGGGGAAAAATATTCTGAAAGTGACAAATGTTTGATGGATGATAACAAAAAACTTTTCTTAAAAGAATACTATTGTTACCAAGGTTATTCACAGTATGAAAACAATTATTGTCCTGAAGGTTATTCTTGTTTTGATGGGGCATGCAGAGCATTAAAATGTGAAGATGGTACAGAAGGAGCAATATATAGTTATCCTGACGGAAGACAATTCTTACAAGAAAACAAGTGTCAAGGAAGCACTCTTTTGAGGTTTAAATGTGGCGGATCTGAATATGTTGAATGCGCGTATGGATGTAATTCTTTCACTAATTCTTGTTTTGATAAAAGTAAAAAAAGCAAGTATTGTGTTGATCTAAGAAGTCCTCAGCCTAAAGGTGTTGAATCTGGCGAGTCTTGGCTTGATAGTCAAGAAAACATGCAAACAAAAGGAGAAAGTTATCCTGATTATTGTGAGGATAAAATACTTAATCATTTTACTTGTGAAGGAAGTATTGTGAGATTAAAAAGTTCATTTTGTCCTAACGGTTGTGATCCTGTAAAACAAGCATGCAATCCCTCAGGAGAATTAGCAACTCCAATTCCTGAAGAAAAATCTCCGCAAAAATTCTTTGAAAACTTACAGCAAGGACTTGTTTGCTTAAAGCAATGTCCTGATTGCATGGACAAACCACAGCCATCCAAAGGAATTGCTTGCAATTACCTTTTAAGTCCAGGTATTTGGTCTACAGCATCAACACCTAAATGGCCAGAACTGCCTAAAGAAAAAGAGCCTGCACAGCAGGCAGTATCAATAATAATTAATGCTTTAAAGCAAAGTTCTTGTTCTTTTAATCCTAAAAATTATGATGCAAAAGAGTCAGATATTTATGTAAAAATCGATTTTAACAAAAATTTAAGATATAAATTTAAGGATGCAAAAATTTTCTGCTATGAATGTCATTTTGATTTAAATGAAAAGAAATTAAATTTGAAAGGTATAGACTGCAACCTTAACTTTTATGATTACGACTTAAATTCTAATCTGCTTGAAAGCACCAATCTAATAACTGGTAACGCAATACAAGATCCACAGAAGGAATTATTTAAATTAATTTACGGCGACGTAATGAGTTTCATTGAAGGATTAATGAAAGTTCAAGAAGATAATAACTCTGTTGAAGAAATACAAGGGGTTAATCAATGCTTACTTCCATTAGACCTTGAAATAAAAAAAGCAATTGATTACTTGAGCACTTGTTCTGACGATTCAGCAATTACTGCTTTAATGAATGCAGTCAACCAAATAAATTTAGCTAACGGAAATATTAATGATGCTTACAAACACTTACAGTACGGTATGTCTCCGTTTACTGAAGAATTTATTTCTAAATTGTTTGATCCTGAAGGACTAGATACGGATTTTGCTTTAAGTCAATCAAGACAAAAAGGAGAAAAACAAAAATCAATAGATCTTGAAACTTTAAAGAAAAAAATGGACAAAATCCATTCATCAAATTTAAAATATGATTTGCAAGACAGCATTAAAACATTTGACAATGTTAATAATCGAGTGATTGTCGAATCTTTAAAAGCTACAATTAGTTCAATGCCTCAAAGCTCCTGTCCGGGAGTTAATGATTTTTTGAAAGAAGCAAGAGACCAAATTGAACTTGTTAAATTCTATGATACAGAAGTCAAAAAAGGACTTAGCAAGGCAAAAGAGTATTCGAACAGTATTAATGATGATATAAGAAATTCAATCTTTAATGCAATGATTGGCAACACGTTTGTTAATTATGCTGCACACCAAAATGTCAGAGCTTCTTTATCTGGAATGAAAGCATCAATTGCTTTCTTGAATGCAGTCTTGGAAAGTGTAAAATGTGTTCAGTGTCCTTTATCTCAAGCAAAATACACAAATGATGAAGGAAAATGTGTGGAGTGTGCGAAGTGCGGCCCTGGAAGAATACCTGCAGTGAATTCTCAATTTAACATTCCAGAATTAAGAAAAGCAGAACTTGCAAAAGCATTGGAAGAAGGAAATTTTGAAAAAATAAAAAAAATAATCGATGAATTGAAAGGACAAGAAGTTGTTCCAAAAGAAAAAACATCTGAAATACTAACAACTGAACAAGAAAAACCTATTGAATCAATTGCAAAAAATAATTCTGAAGCAGTTAAAAATTATGCTAATAATATTTTAACTTTGATAAAAAAAGCAGAAATTGTTAATTTTGAAGAAAACACTGTATTGATTGATCAAGTGTTGCTTTTTATTAGAAATAATTCTGCTCTGTTAGGTGATAAAGCAATATCTAGTGAGAAAATTATTGATTTTATTCAACAAATACAAGGAGAAGATTATGTGAATGAGTTATATGGTAAAGCATCTTTAGAAGAAGTCAAAAATTCAGAAAAAGTAAAATATCGCTCTTATGGACTATTGGATTTATTTCGGTCTTCTTTTGAAGGATCTTCTTTTTCAGATAGTTTATTTAGAATTCTTTCAAAAATTATTACTTTCAATTATGAAGACTACAAAAATCCTTACACACCTCAAGAACCTCTTTCTGCAGTATTTCTTGATAAAATAAGACATTTAGAATCAAAAAACGAGCTTGAATTAGTAATGAAAATTTATTCAATGGTTGAAGAAATGATTAAAGTTTATGAAGATCATTCGGAATTTTGCAAAACCATGGAAGAAGTATTATTAAAAGGAAAGGGAATTTGCAGAGACTTTGCAGCGCTATTATATCATTCATTAAAAGAGCGAGGAATTGATGTTGAGTACGTTGATGGTTTTACAGAAAAAATAACTGAAGGACACATATGGGTTAGAGTCAGAATAACTGTAGAAAATATTCCTATGGAATTTGATTTAGATCCTACACGTTACAAAGAATTTTTTCCATTACATCCTAGAGAATTTAAAATTGAGAATGAACAATCAATGAATTATTTTAAGAAACAAGCATTCGAGCAGCCCGCATTTTTAGCAACACGATTGCCAACGAGTCCCCCCGTACCAATACTTAAAACAGAACAAAAAGGCTGGTTTGGAAAAACTTGGGAATCAATCTGGGGTAAAGAAGAAACAGAGGCTGAAAAACTAAAAAAAACTGTTTTAGATCGTAATGAAGATGTTGAAAAAAGAATAAGTGCGATCTGGAGATTACCTGGAGCAAAAGGTTCTGAAAACTTTCAAGAATTAAAAGATTTATTGCTAAATTCAGATCTTGAAGATGAACTGAGAGTGAAAGTGATGTTTCAATTGTATTTTCATAAACAGGAGGAATTTTTAAGAGAACATCCTGAATTGAACGAACTAATTAAAAAAGATTTAACACAAGCAAAATCTGCAGTAGAAGGAAATGAGCGCATACTTGTTGACATATTATCTTGGCACAATTCTGAACAGCTGGTTGAATTATTTAGAAATCCTGCTGTCAGTGATAAAAATAAGATATATTTAGTTTTGAAACTTATAAACTTAAAATATTTAACAGAACAAAATGCATTTTTTTCTGAAGTTCTAAATTTCATAAAAAATGCAATGCCTAAAGAAGAAAATAGACCATTTTTAAGCATAATAATGAACACGCTCATGTATTTAAAAGATTTTGACTCGGTTGAAGAAGTTATAGCTACTTATCAATTAACGCTTGGAGAAAAAGTGGAAATAATAAGCTGGTTATTAGATTCAAATAAACAAGGAATTATTACACGCATACCGAATGCAGAAGATGCTCTTGAAGAACTAATAAGAGGAAGCTCTTCTTATAAATTTGATGAGAGAATAATGAAAGCAATAAAATTATTAAAAGATCTTGGAAAATTTGGAATTTTAAAAAATTTATTTGATAGTCATTACTCACGTCAAGATTATAAAATTTATATTGCAGAACAATTAGTTATCACCAGAAATCTGCCAGAAGAAGAGTTGCCTCAATTAATACAATTCTTAGAACCTTTTATTACAAAATTAGATATCCCGCTTGAAATTAGAGCCAGTGCATTGCGTACTTTGGTTGTACTTAACGGTTTAGAACGATTTAGAGGCATGTTATTAGATCCTCAATTGAGCACAATTTTGAAAAGAAATATAATAGAATCAATATCAACTTTATATTCTTCTGTGTATTCCCGGTACGATGAAAAAACA
>JACRAI010000090.1 GCA_016213425.1 archaeon
AAACCAAATCTATATCTAAAGTAGAATTCTTCAATCCTAAAAACATCATTGCTGTTCCTCCAATAGCATAAACGGTGATTTTCTTTTTCAGATTAGTAGATACAGCTAAAAGTAATTTTTGTTGAGCCTCAATTGATATCATTGATAATCCTCCAGGTCTGCTTTGTTAAAAGGCAGATAAACCTTCCAAGTTTCTTCTATTGTTTTAAAATCTTTTGATTTTAAACCTTGAAGGACGTAAATATTATTATCTTTTTTTTTAGGCAATGCATTATTTCTAAATCTTTCCGACATTTTTCTCACCATAAAAAACTTTCTTGCCAGATCATACAAAGCACCAATTTGTCTAATTAAATTTTCTTTTTTTGCCATTTGATATATTGAACTCCAGTCAGTAATATTTCTAAATAATGCAAGACTTGCAAGAATCAATCTCAACTCTTTTGTTTTCAAAGCAAAAATTAAAGTTTCTTCTAAAGTTGGTTTTTTACCGTAAATAATATACTTCGGTCCAGTAACTTTAATGGGTGAATTATCATTAATCATATCATAATAACTAATACCTTTAAATTTATTTTCCAAAGAAATATAATAAATTCTCATGCCTTCTTTAGTTTTTTTTGTCTTAACATACCCTGCTTTTCTGAGTCTGTGAATTAAATAAATTGCTTTTTTTTTACTTACTCTTTGAAGTGTCATGATTGATTTGATTGTTTGCACTCCTTCCACACTCTTAAACAAACTATTCGTTCTCATAAAAATAAATCTAACTTAATAAGTATATAAACTTTTCTATTTTTATGTGAGAAATTGTTGAATGTTGTTTTTTAATTACAAAATTCCTCAAAAATTATAATATTAACTACTATCGAGTAGCAAAAATAGAAAGCTTTAAATAGTGGTTCTTATTATTTCCTCTTAAAATGAACCCTAAAACAATAATCAAATATATCGGAGCAGCAACAGCTGCAGGTTTGGCATTGTATGGTTTAGAATGTACTGGCGTAATGAGTGCTTTTCAAGAACATAATTTAGCAGTGAGTGATAGAGCTTGGATTGGCCAAACAAGCGACTTTTTTTATGCAGCAATGGTTGAAGGATCTTACTTGTTAAGAGCAGGAATAGATCTAGGAATTCCAGTATTAACTGGGGCATTAACTTTCAAAAGTTTAGAAAAAATAGTTGATTAAAATGAAAAAGATAGGGTTGTATGAAAAGAAAACTGAATTGTTTCGTGTTAGTCCTAAACTTGAAGCAGGAGTTTTTATTCTCGATGAAGGAATGGATTTAGAAGATGCAGTATTATTTCCTTTTGAAGTTGAAGATTTTGGAACTTATGTTAAAAATAATTTTTCTGAAGAATTTTTGAAATTAATCAGAAGAACTGAAAAAGTTGAATTATATCAAGGAGAAAGAACTTTTTATTCTCCTAAAGAAAGCACTTCTGTGACTTACAAAGGTTTAGATAACTTACCTCAACTAGCTCATGCAGTTAAGTTAGAAAACATATTTAATCCACCTAAAAGACACAATCCTGAAATAATTGCGGATAATAAAGCAGTTCTTCCAAGGAGTGATTAAAATGGCAATAGCTCTAGAAAAAATATTAAACATTGACTTAGAAACGTATTTGAGGCTAAATGATAAAAAACTCAGCGATTATGAAGTTAAAGGCGTGCATTGTGTAGTGCATTATTCTTTTAGACCCTATGATGATCCCATTGAAAAAACAACTAAAGAATTTGCTAAAACAGTTCCAGAAACTGCTGAAGTTGTAGTTAATTATCAAACAAAAACTATTGCTCCTGGAAACAGTGCTGAAAAGTTCGAAAAAGAAATGACTGGAATAGCATTAATTCCAAAACAAAAGAAACGTCATAATCCAGAAATCCCTCTAGAAGATAGAGCAAAGGTGCTGGAATGAATGAATCACCAATAATAGGAAAATATGAATGTCATTTTGATAGTTCTTCTGAACTTGACACTGATGAAGGATTTTTTATTTTAGAGCCAGGAAAAGGTCTTGAAGATGCACTTTTATTTTCAACAAACGAAGAAGAAACTGAAGAAACGGAGTCAGAAGATCTTTATGATTACTCAGATGACGGAAATGATTTTCCTAAAAAATTTATTAATGCACTATTAATTTACAAAGTGGTTGGTTTTTATAATGATGAAAAAAAGTTTGTTCTTCACATTGCAAAAAAAGCAATAATATCATTCGAAAAATTGTATGATGAGGAAACTGGTTATGACTTTATTGAAGCAACAAAGAATTTGCTTGAGAAAGTTGCTGAAAGAAAGAAAAACAAAAAAAGACATAATCCGGAGTGAAAATGTACGATTCAAATTTAGTTGGAAGATATGAAAGAAAAAATCTGAAAATCCTAGTTAAAGAACCTGCTTGGATTGGTAGCCAGGGCCAAAAGTATTTGGGAAGAACAGACATTCCTGGTGGTTTCTTCTTCAAAGAAGCAGGAAAGAATTTAGATCAAGCAATTCTTTATGAAAGGACAAAATTTGAAAATCTACCTCCTGAATTTGTGAAAAAAATAGTTGAAGTTGGAGCTTTTCAGTTTTTCAGGCCTTCAATTTTTTGGGATTTATATAAAGATAGAAAACAAATTCCTAATTTAGAAATATTTCACGTTCTTTCAAGATCTATCCTTACATTAGATCAACTTTCTGAGAATGATTTATTGTGTTTAGTTGATGAATTAGAGAAAAAACCCGAAAAGAAAAGACACAATCCAGAAATAACTGAAGAAGATAAAGTACAATTCCAAGGTTAGAATTCTTAAGTAGTTTGGA
>JACRAI010000013.1 GCA_016213425.1 archaeon
CTTGTTGTGTGTCCGGATCTTTTTCTGGAAGCACAAAACCTACAAGTTTTGCGTAAGTCACAGATAAAGCAGGAACTTCGCTAAAAGCCCGCTTAAATGTTTGTTCATATTTTGTTTCATACGGACTTACCACTTTTCCCTGTTTTACTAATTCAAGATGTCCATTAAGTGCTTCTCTGAATTCAGGAAACATTTGTGTTGCAGTTTCCAAAGTTTTTCTTTCTTCTACTGATAATTTTTGTTCTAGATTGTTTAGATTCATTTTATTCATCTCCGCATTTTAGAGTCTGCCGACTTAATATTTTTTAAAAATTGTTCATCAGCAATAATTCTGCAATCAAAAATCAATTGTTTCCAATAGACTTATCAAGGTCCTAGACAGAAAAGATTTTTTGATCGTTTAGAAATGAAATTTGCCAATGATTGCACTTAAGCAATAATACTAATAGAAATAGAGCTAATCAAAACAAATTCAACGTTTAATTTTTTTGTTTTAAATTGCATAATACATATGATATTACACAAGTATTTAAATCTTTCGTTTTGTAACCATTCTTCAGAGACAAACATTTAATCTAAACTGAAGAAAGTTTTATAAAAAAGAAGCAGTTGAAAAAGTTCACAGTGAGTTTGTTTAAAAAAGAGAAGGATTTTGAAACTCGTTTAGTAGAAGCCGGATACTCTGTTGAACTTGTTAGAGATTATGTTGGAACTAAAAATTTTGTTGTTAAAGAAGATGCGAATAGAAATCTTCTTTTTATTGGTCCTACTGGAAGACTGGTTGTTTTAACACCAGAAGGCAAGGTATACACTTGCATTAATCTATATTGCATTGTTTTTTCAGATGATATAAAGTATAAAGATTACACTGTTGAGCTTATTTCCAATACTGAACCAAATATAATTCGCGTAGATCTTGATCATCCAAATCTTAAAGAAGTTAAACAATTGCCTGACTTACCCATTATTAGAATTAACAATCCTAACTATGAAGGATATGCCAAAATTGATTGGAGTAAATATATGGGACAAAAAGTTCTAGTGATTATTACTGGAAAGGAGATTTATCAAGAAGTTGTTTCTTTAAAAACAATAAGTGAAGAAAATCCTGTTCTGGCCAAGCATATAGAGAACTTCTTAAACGAAGCTAAATCTTATAAAGAAGTTGAAGCGGGAAAATGGTTCATAACTGGAAAAAATAAAATACATGTTTCAAAAATATTCACGAGTTCAAAATTTAAAGAGATTACTGCAAACAATGCGTTTCCTGCATTGGCAGAAACGATTAAAAAAGCCTTGGAAGAAGAACAAGAATCAGATCTTAAAAAACTCACTCTAATACACACGCATCCAGTTTGTTCGCCATTATCTTCGAAAGATATTCAGTCAATTAAAGAACTAGCAAAAGATCTTGATATGAAAAAAGGGAATGCAGAAATTTTGGCGATATCAATAAAAGAAAAAATTATTTTCAGATATTCTTTATAAGAATAAAATTTTATTTGTTTTAAAAGATGGTGTGATGATCTTATTACAACCTCTGTTTTAATTGTCAGAAAAAGAAAGCCTTAAAAACAAAAGTCAGTTTTCTTCAATATACAGGGGCTTTTTTACAGCCACCTGAAACTTTCTGCTTTAAGAAGACAACAACACTTTTTGGGAGGTTTCGTAAAAACTTCCAATTCCACCTTTACTAAAAAGATGGATGCTCAAAAGCTTTTATCGTCATTATAAAACATTCTTGGAAATTCCTAGTTTATAAAATTAACTGCGCCCCACTTATAAATAAGCAATTTTTTCTGCGCATAAAGCAGACACCTGAAGTTTTTTCGAAGGTTAAACAATCGAAGAACCGAATATATAAGCTCAGTTTATTTTCTAAAACTTATAGAGAAACGCAAAATCTCTAGCTGAAATCTTGCAAGTAAAAATTGAACAATATGGCTCGAGCTAGAGGTAAGACTATGAAACAAGAAGAACCAATCGAAATAAACACAGAAGAACAAGTTGAAACTGATAAAATACCAAAATGTCTGGAGTGCGGTGAAGACATTTTGAAAAAAGGCGATTTATTTTGCCTCAAATGTGAGATAAAACATTATCGCGAATACTTACAAGACATTGATGGCGCAATGAATGAACCATCAAATGACGATTAAGGAGGAAAATATGAAAAACGAAATTCAGAAGTATAATGCTTTTAGTGCACAAAGAGTTTACGAAACTTTGGCTGAAGGTTTAGAAGGTTTAAGTGATGAAGAGCAAGTTATAGTGATTAGTGGAGGAGTTACTCAAATTAGAAAGCGTTTGGAGGAGATTGTTGAAAGATTCAAAGCAAGAGCGGTCAACAGTCAAGAAAAAATTGTTTTGAAAAGAGATGAAGAAGTTAACAAAAAGTATTCTGAACTTGAAAAAGCTCGAGAAAACAGGGATTTAGATAAGTATGATTCGGTGAGTTCTGAATTGATTGGCAAGCTGACTTATGCAAAGCAAGGTGTTGAAGGTTTGAGATTGTTGCGTTCTGGAAAATTCGAGGAATATGCAGGGAAACAGAAATTTTTGGATGGTGAATCAAAATGAATCACGCAAATTTTGATGAAAAAATAGAGCAGTACAAGAAAACTGCTGTTGAAGTTGCTAATGAAATGAATAATGATTACCTCAGGTCTGAGGCCAGTAAAAAAGTGATTACTGATTTTCCGAATGTCAGGCTGGCTTCGGAAAATAAAACAAAAACGCAGAAAGGAGGCACTAAACTCCTTTCTGCACTTCTTTTAGGGACAACACTGATAACTGGAGGTTATGCAATACATCAACATTCAGAACGGAAAAACTTTGAACAACAATTAGAAAAAACACAATCAGAACTTGAATTATTAACTAATTCAAGATCTGGAACATGCAATTCTACAATCAATGAATAATTCTGAATATTTTTCTGTCTTACAGAATTTATCAATGTGCTTATGTATTTCACTAGATATTTTTTATCTACTTATCAGGCCATTTATCTAGCAAATGAGTTATTTCAAGTAATGTGTTCTCCAGATAATATTTTATTACGCCTAGATCGTTTTTTCGTGAAGTTAATAATTCCTTAACAATTTTTAAACTACCATATACTTTTTCCAGCTCAGCTAAAGCAAGAGTATGATCATTTTGACCCATTTTATTTAATTTCATAATTATATCACCTTTTTAGCAAGCAACATTTTATCTCAAATATTGCAAGCACCAAAAAAGATCTAATTGCATGAGATATAAAAGCATTTCTATTGTTCTGAATAATATTTTTCAAACCCATTATCCTAATTTTTTCAAATTTAAGCAAGCTCTTTGTTTTAGGCTATTAACTATTAAAGAACACACGTTAAAATCATTAGTTCGCATTGCGTGATCTGAATAACAGTCCTCTATGCTTTTTGCTTTCTTTTTCGGCTTTCCTCAAACACCACTTGATCTTGTCTTCAACTTTATTCATCTTTCAACAACCTCCTTAATAGCACCAACAATCACTTCATAACCCCACAAAATTTTTCCTGTACGCAATATCTCCAACAACACATTATCCTGTTTTTTTAAATTATTTATTAAATCTTGTGATGTTTGCATAACTAGATGTATATGTTTAGGCTTTAAACTCTGTATTTTTTCAAGCTCTTTTTTAACTTTCAGATAATTTTTTTTATCAAAAACTAACAAAACATCAATATCTCCTGCTTTTTCACCCTTTTCTAGAACAGAACCAAAAAGAACCGCAGCAAGAACAAATTCACGCAAAGAATCAAAATCTTTGGCTTGAACTCTAGCATAAGGCAGTTTTATATCTTCAAACAAAGAAAGTTCAGCAGACTTTCTCGCTAAATCAGAAGAAAAATTTATTTTGTAAAAAACAGCATTAGCCAACTTCTCTGGCGTAACAATATTATTTTTCTCCAAACGTTTAAGCAACTTATGCAAACCTTTAGGAGTGATTCCAACCTTCTTAGCAAGCTCATTAATACTATACTTTTCAGTAAAATGACGTACCAAAAAATTCAAAGTTTTCAATTCATTCTCACTAATATGTACCACAAGTACATAAATATGTACCACCGGTATATAAATGTTACTGACATATTATTATCTCAAGAAGAATATAAACAATAAAGACCTGCACGAAAGTGACTAAACAAACAAATTCCACAATTTCCGTTTATGCCTCTTTTCTTCATACTCTTCACAATAGTCCTCATGGACATATTTCATTTCTTCCTCCATAATGACTAGAAACCCAATTTCTTTTTTATCGTTGGTTCTTCGATTGTTTAACAATCCGTCAAAAAGCAGAAAGCTTTAAAAGTCAAAGACGGATTCTTTGTCTTCATATGGGGCTGTGGGGTAGCTTGGTTTATCCTTATCGGCTTGGGACCGATAGACTCCAGTTCGAATCTGGGCAGCCCCATTTATATTCATTGTTTCTTTCTCAGTAATTTTTTTAAATTTAAATTGTCTTCATGATTGATTGTGAAGAGGCCTCGGCGTAAAGTTTGGCGTTAAAAAGTATTAAATCCTGCAATATTACTTTTTAAAAACCAAAAGCTTTATATATAAGCCATTCATCCTTTCATATAATAAATTCTAGGGTTTCTATAATGAATCAAGAATTAAGTCACAAAACATACAAGACAGGAACCACAACTTTGGGGATTGTTTGCAAAGATGGAGTTCTACTCGCTGCAGATAGAAGAGTAACTGCTGGTTTTGTAGCTCATAAAAAGTTTAAGAAAATAGTTCAAATTGAAGAGAACATGGCTGTGACAACTGCCGGTTCAGTTAGTGAAGCTCAATTGTTAAGTAAATTAATAAGAGCTGAGTTAAGTTTAAAGAATATTCAAACTAATAGAAAATCAACTGCTAAAGAAGTAGCAAACTTGCTTGCAGGTTTGGTTTACAGTAATGTTAGGCAGTCATGGATGTTTCAATCAATTGCAGCATTCTTGTTGGCTGCTAAAGATGATGAAGGTTTCTATTTATACAGTTTAGGACCTGATGGAAGCTTAATCCAACATGAAGATTACGCTTTTGATGGTTCAGGAGAAATGTTTGCTATAGGTGTTCTAGAAAGTCATTTCAAGAAAGGAATGACTGTTAGCGAAGCAATAAAAGTTGCAGTTAAAGCAATTAATGCAGCAATTCAAAGAGACATTTATACTGGAAATGGAATAGATATAATAACTGTAACAGAGAAAGGACTTGAGTGGGTAAAGGAAGAGGAATTAATTTATAGTTTAAAGGAATAAAAAAATAAAAAATTTTCTCTAGCTTATTAAAAAAAATGTCAGATATAATAAAAGAAATACTAAAGATGTTACCTGAAGAGGTAATATCAGATACTGCTTTTGAAGCAGCAAATATTGTACTTTATACTAAAGATAAAGAGTTTTTTCTAGATAACAAAGGAATCGTTAGAGAAATAGTTCAAAATTTTAAGAAAAGAGTAGAATTAAGAGCAGATCCTAAAATGGTTTTAGACAGTGAAAAGTCCGAAAAAGTAATTAAAAAATTAATGCCTGAAGAAGCAGGAGTTAACAGTATAAGGTTTGATGTTCCAAGAAGCATTGTAGTTATTGAAGCAGAAAAACCAGGCTTGGCAATTGGAAAACAAGGATCTTTACTTAGAGAAATAAGAGAAAAAACATTCTGGACTCCATTAATCACTAGAACACCACCAATAAGATCAATATTAATTGAAAATATCAGAGAAGTATTATTTCAGCACAGTGAAGAGAGAAAAAAATTTTTAGACAGAGTGGGCCACAGAATTTATGATGGATGGCAGAGAGAGAAAAAACATGAATGGGTTAGACTTACTTTTTTAGGAAGCGGAAGACAAGTTGGAAGAAGTTGTTTATTCCTTCAAACACCTGAATCAAGAATTCTTCTTGATTGTGGTATTGATGTTGCAGCACAAAATTCTGAAGCATATCCTTACCTTGACGCTCCAGAATTTGATATTAAAGAATTAGATGCAATAATTGTAAGCCACAGTCACGTTGACCACTCTGGATTTGTTCCTTACCTTTTCAAGTTTGGTTATAGAGGGCCTGTTTACTGCACTCCACCAACAAGAGATGTAATGTCTTTGTTAACTCTCGATACAGTTAAAATAATGAAATCAGAAAATAAAGATCCATTATATTCTACTGATGATATTAAAGAAATGGTAAAGCACACAATCACACTTGATTTTGAAGAAGTAACAGATATCACTCCAGATATCAGAATAACTATGTATAATAGCGGGCACATTTTAGGAAGCGCAATGGTTCACATGCATATAGGCAATGGATTGCATAACTTTTTGTACACTGCCGATATAAAATACGGACGATCTTTACTTCTTGAACCTGCACACACTCAATTTCCAAGACTTGAAACAATGACTTTAGAAAGTACTTACGGAGGGAAACTTAACACTTTAGGCCCTGCAAAAGAACAAGATGACAACTTAAGAAAAATAATTATGGAAACAGTTGCCCGCGGGGGAAAAGTATTAATGCCTGTTTTAGGAAGCGGAAGAGCTCAAGATGTAATGGTAATGATTGAGCAAATGATAAGAATGAAAGAAATGCCTCCAATACCAGTATACATTGATGGAATGGTTTGGGACATTACTGCAATCCACACAGCATACCCAGAATATCTTAATAACATTTTAAGAAAATTAATCTTCCACAAAGATCAAAATCCATTCATGGCTGATTTCTTCAAAAGAATAGGAAGCCAAAAAGAAAGAATGCAAGTTGTAGAAGAAGAAGGTCCTTGCGTTATCTTAGCAACTTCAGGAATGCTTGTAGGAGGACCATCAGTAGAATACTTAAAACACTTAGCAGAAAATCCAAAAAACACTTTAGTTTTCAGTTGTTATCAAGGAGTTGGAAGCTTAGGATCCAGAATAAAAGCTGGAGAAAAAGAATTTGTATTCAAAAACGGACCAAAACAAGAAGTTGTAGTACTAAAAATGAACGTTGAAAGAATAGAAATAAGCGATCACTCAGATAGAAAACAATTAATGAATTTTGTATTCAAATGCCTTCCAAAACCTAAAAAAATAATTGTAAATCACGGAGAAGCAAGCAGAGCGTTAGATTTAGCAAGTGCAGTACACCAGCAAGCAAGAATAGAAACCACAGCTCCGAAGAACTTAGAAACAATAAGATTGAGATAATTCTTTTTTAATTGTTTGATTCTTAATATTTACTTCTGTTGTGCTTCTCGTGCCCGCATATTTTTTTGCAAGTTCTAAAAACTTCAGACAGCTATCGCTGTAATTGATAAACGAAAAATTTATATACTATGGCACTATAGTCTATAGAATGGTAACTACAATACAAATAAGTGATCATACAATTACAATTTTAAAAACACTTAGAGATCAGTTCAAAGTTACTTCATATGATGCTTTGCTAAATTTATTAATAAATAAGGCAGTAAAACCTAAAGAGACTCTTTGGGGTGCAGGAGGCAAATTGTCTATGAAAGAAATACTAAAAGAGTTGAGAGATGAAAATGACAGATATTAAATTTATAGATTCCTCAGTTTGGCTTTCTTATTACTTTGCTCAGAATGAGGAAGCAAAAAACATAATAGAAGGAGAAAGACTAGTTTTAACTTCTTCTTTATGTTTGTTTGAAATAAAAAAAAGATTGTTGTCTCTAAAAAAAGATTTTGCTACCTTACTTGATTTCATTAAAAAGAGAAGTGCTATCTGTCTTCCAAGCGTGCCTATTGTTGAAAGGGCAGCTGAGTTAGCAAAAGAGTATAATTTAGGAGCAATGGATGCATTAATCTACTCATCTGCAATATTGAGTGATGCTGAGCTAATTACAGGGGATAATGATTTTAGAAATTTAAGCAGAGTTAAAATAATATAATAGATATTCTAAAAATGAAACCAAGCCATATTAAAAAAATAATTTTATTTATTCTGCTCATTCTAATAGGCTGCTCTAATAGCAAAATTAATAATACAGATACTGATATTTCTTTTGATATGGCTAAACTTGAAAAAGCAACTTTTGCAGGAGGATGTTTTTGGTGCATGGAAACTCCTTATGAACAAATCAAAGGAATAAAAGAAGTAATTTCAGGATACGCGGGAGGTGCTAAAGAAAATCCAACTTATGAAGAAGTATCAAGTGGAAGCACAGGACATGCTGAATCTGTGCAAATAATTTACGATCCTAAAGAAATAAGTTATGAAACGCTTTTAGATGTTTTCTGGAAACAGATAGATCCAACCGATGACGGAGGACAATTTGTTGATAGAGGCAAACAATACAGAAGCATTATTTTTTATCATAACAAAGAACAAAAAATATTAGCAGAGAATTCAAAGCAGCAACTGAATGCTTCTGGCAGGTTTGATAAACCAATAGTTACAGAAATTCTTCCTTTCACTAATTTTTACAAAGCTGAAGAATACCATCAAGATTATTACAAAAAAAATCCTTTAAGATATAAATATTACAGATATAATTCTGGAAGAGATCAATTCTTGGAGAAAGTTTGGAGTGAAAAAGAAGAATTAAAGAAAAAATTAACAGATATGCAATATTATGTAACTCAAGAAAATGGAACGGAAAAACCTTTTAGCAATGAATACTGGAATAACAAAGAAGAAGGAATTTACGTTGATATAGTTTCTGGAGAACCATTGTTTAGTTCTACAGATAAATTTGATTCGGGAACTGGCTGGCCTAGCTTTACTAAACCTTTAGAAAAAGAAAACATTGTTGAAAATGAAGACAAAAGCTGGTTTACTTCAAGAACAGAAGTGAGGAGTAAAAATGCAAATTCGCATTTAGGCCACGTGTTTAATGACGGTCCGAAACCTACAGGATTACGTTACTGTATGAATTCTGCAGCATTACGATTTATTCCTAAAAAAGATTTAGAAAAACAAGGATACAGTAAATATAAGAAATTGTTTAATTAATTCTTGAACAATATTCTTTCAACATCTCTCCAAATTGGAAAGACTAAATTGTATCCTGCATCTGTTGGACTCCATAATTCGTCTACATCAAAATCATTTTTTTCTTTAGAATAAACAACCCAATCAGAGTGATCTTTTGCAACTTGCTCAACCATTTTTTCATAACTAGAAAATTCATGCCATTCTTTATCTATAAATTGCGGATTTATTTTTGCAACAAGTCCTTCTAAGCCGGGAAAATCAAGTATTTGTGGAGAAATCTTTACTCTCGCTTTAATACTATCCAAATTAAGCCTAACCATTACAAAACAAGTACCGTCTTTAACATAATTGCTTCCTTTAGGATTTGCGTCAATAACTAGATCAGCGCTAATAAGTCCTCTGCATAAATCATATATTGAACCTTTTTCTTTTATTTCTTCAAAATCTTCTTTTGTTTCGTATTTAACAACAGTCCAATCGGGTTTAATTTCTCCAACAATTCTTGCCATTCCACACAATTCTAAAAGGGAGATTAATAAAGCTTTCCAAAAAATTGATTTATGAGTACTCGCCAACCAAAAGTAAATGTCAATTCACTGTCGGAAGATTCTTTTTATCTAATGAATACTTTTCTGGTTTAATCTCTTGATACTTAACTAACAAGTCTATACTGGAATCTTTTTCTTTGACTTCATAAAATTCAGATTTGTTCAATTTATCAATAAATTGATGTCTAGTTTCTTCTTCTACAAGCACAGGATTTCTTTTATCTTGAAGTGTAATATTGTACTGTGTTAGTAATCTTGAGAAATCTTTGAATAACAAAAGTAAATACAATTCATGCTGTCTTTTCATTTCTTTCAATGACTTTGCTTCGTGATCTACTAATGAGCCTTCTAAATCTACAAAATAAAGTCCAGTTTGAGCTAAAACCATATCTTTGTTCAAGAACCAACTGTGATCTTTTCCAAACATCATTTCAGGATTATCAAAAACTCTATCAATGTTAGCTAAGTAATCAGAATAATAAGTTCTTTTTCTCTTTTGAGTGCTTAAAGCTAAATACTCAAAATATTTCATTATATCATCCAAAAATATTTCAGGAAGATTTTTTAAAACACTAGTATCGCTTGAAATTAATTTCAATAATTCTGCAGGTTTATTTTCTTCCCACTCAAAATATGCAGCTCTCACAAATGAAGGCATTAATCTTTTTTCTTGAGCTAACAAGTCTTCTAAAAAAATGCTTTCCTTATCTAACTCTCCAATAACATGTTGAGTTTTTTTAGGATATTTTATTAAACATAAAGATGGGGCAATTTTGAAACCAGCGTCAGAAAAATACCTTCCAGCACTTAAAGAATGATTTGCTCCATAAATATGATGAGCTCCTTCAGGAATATCAAAACCTATATACTGATTTCTTGAAAAAACCAATTCATTAGACAAATCTGAAGGAACTTGAAGTTTGTGATTGTTCAAAAAATTTAAAACATCAGATGCATTAATACTTTCAGCCCTTCTTAACTTAATTCCTGATCCTTTGGTTTCAAGAACAAAATCTTGAAATACTTCTTTATCACTCCATCCTAATTCTTTTAAGTTTAAAGTAACTTTTTCTTCCGGCAGGACTAAAGTTCTTCCATTATAATATATTCCTTCAACAGTTTCTTTACTTTCTAAAGCTTGCCCTATAATTCTAGGAGTCAAGTAAGTACTATTATGCTTGTCAAGTTCGGGATACTTTTTAATCAATTCAGATCTTCTTATTAAAGAACTGTTAACAGGTACAGACAGAACAGAGGCTTTGGCTCTTTCATACCTGTGAATATTTCTATGACTAACTCCTAACCTTAATACTTTTTTTTCAATTAAAGAAACGTTCATGCAAGCCTCCAATTTAAAGCCAACATGCTTGTTTCTCCCTTCCAATTGCCAAAAGCATCATACATGTAAGAATAAGGCCCTCTTATTTGGTTATTTGCAAGAATCATTCTCGTGCCTAACTTTTGAAGTTTAGTTTTCATGTATTTATCCCCAAAACCCTGTTTTAAACCATATGAAACTCTAGAATCTTCCCCGAACAAATATTTTACGTTTGAATCAAGCATTAATTGTATCGTTGCCAAACCCATAGCTCTAACATGATCATTATTTTGCTGAAATTCTTTATCACCTATTTCTAAAGTATCCAAACAAAGAGCAGATTCACCTTTGTTTGTTTTCATCAAAAAAAATCTAACATAACCTAAAGGCTGGTTTTGTTCATCATATTCTATTAAATTAACCGTTCCTTCATCCTCCGTAAATATTGCAATATCCTGCTCTTCAAGGCAGGCTACAGATTCTTTAACTGCTTTACCTAAAGGTTTTTCTGATTTTCTTATTGCAAAAGTGTATTTCTTTAACAGAATATCTTTTGAAACATCATCAGAAAGTTTTTCTATAACGCTCAAATCATACTCATAAGGCACGTATCTTTCCCAAAATATTTTGTAAGTGTTATAAACTTCCGAATGCTCTTTACCTGCTGTTTCAAGAATTTTAACTAGTTCTGAAGCAATCATATCTCTATATGCTAAGTAAGTCGGATTATTTCCTTTTTCTAATTCTTCCTTTATTAATTCTAGAATGTTAGTATTTTTATCTACATCAAAAACATTAAATTGTTTAGTGTTGAATTCTGTAAGCTCAGAAGTTTTATCACGAGTTTTCAAATCGCTAACGCTGCTGTCGATAGTGTAAGAAACATTTCCATAAATATTATTAAAATACTTAGAAATTTCCACCCCTCTTAAGAAAGTGTGTTGTTCATGTTCTTTTATTACATCAAGTATTTGTGAAAATCTTGTTTTAGTTGTCTTGCTTAAAACACTTCTGAATTCTCTTTCTTTAGGTAACTTTTTAGCTATAATTATTTGTTTTCCTAAATCAACTACTTCTTTATGACGATCATTTTTAGCAAATTTAGCACCAATCTTTATCAAATCTTCTAAAAATTCGCTGCCAATCCTGTAAGGATCCAGTGTTTTCACTTCTGTTCTAACTTTAGGATCTGTTGCGTATACATATTTTGCTTCTTCAAGAACATCTTTTTTAACTTTTAATTCTTTAATAGTTTGAAAAAATATTTTTGAATCATCTTTTTCTTTTTTTTCAACCATTTCTTTGCATAATTCTTGATTGACTGCAAACAACAAACCAATATCGCTAACTCTCTTTAAAAATTTCTCTTGTTCTAAAACAGAAACATAACGTCTTGTTACTTCTATGTTAGATAGAAAAAAAAGCCCTGAAGAAAGCGAAAGTTCATTGCTACTTAGTCTGCGTATTGTGCGATCAAAAAAAAGTTCAACAAGCTGTTCATTATTCATCCCACCTAAAATTGCAAGTTTGAGTTTATGCTTTGAACTCCTGTCAACTTCTTTCTTAACATAATCTTTAAACACATCAAGAACATAACTAAAAGGAGTTTTTCCTATATCTCTTAAAAAGTCTTCACTAAAATTCAAAGTTATGTCATTTTCTTTTATAAGATCGTTCAAATTTATTTTTTGAATCTGCTCAGAGTCGAAACTCACTTCACCATTTTGAATTTTTGTTTTAGGAAAAGGCAGAAATATATCATCCAAAGGGTGATAGTACCCATTCTGTTCGTGTATAATTTTATGCCATTCATGTAACAAAAAGTTTATCAAGCCCTTTTGCAATTCTGGAGAGGCATTATTAAAATCTAATTTTGATAGTATCTCATCTTTTACTTGAGCAGTAAGAGAATCTCTTGAAGGAAATAACTTCATTCCCCCATCATAAGAACAGTCTTCTTTTTCATATAGTATAGTTAGTAAGTTCTCTTTATCTAAGCTAACATAATTCTGAAGTTTAAATGCAAAAGCTAATTTTTCTTGTTCCGATAATTTTAGTTCTAAATTCATTTTGTTAAGTATTCTTTTAAGAATCTCCTCATTAATTCTATATCAGATATACTGCATTTTTCAACTCTTGAATGCATGTCATCCATTGGAACTTCTAAAGCAACTGTAGGAATATTAGTTAATGCAGCTAATGCTGCAGAATCATTAGAACATGCCCCTGTTGTAAGCAGTGAATAATTTTTTTGCATGGCCAGTCTTTCAAGTTCTGCAATCAATGATTTGGATTGTTTTGCTTTTGCTTTTTCTCTTTCTTTAATCCAACTTTTCATATGCACAGGTTCCTGGTATAATTCAGTATGATCAAATTTTTTCCCTTTAATTTCATCAAAACGGTTATCAACCACATATTCACACCCGCAATTCTCATACAAAACAATTCCTCTACCAAGTTTTTGTTTTCTTGTAACGTCAAGAACTATGATTTTATCAGGATTGAATTCTTTCAATAAACCATTTTCTACACAATATTCAGCACCAATCAGTCCTTTTTCTTCACCATTTGTGAATAATGCAAGTATTGATGGTGTATCTCTCGCATCAGTGTTTTTTAACAAATCAAGAATTAATGCCACCCCTAAAGCATCGTCTAATTTTCCTTTTACTGACCAATCGCTAATTTTCAATTCTTTCAGACAATAAAGAGGTATGTAACTTTTGAACTTATAGATTTCAGTGTTAACGCTTATCCCTGACGGTATGATAATTTCAAAGTCTTCTTCATGGGGAACAGGTATTCTGGTTCTTTCACCGAAATCTTTTGCTTTTTTATCTTGAAGCAGTTCTGCAACCTCAAAACCGTCTTCTGAAGAAATGTGTGAAGGAAATCTGAGTATTTCTTCAAGATATTTTTCCGATCTTAGAACAAGGTTGCTGTTTAATTTTTTAGAAAAAAGCATTATGTTGCCAACAATTGTAGAACTCATAACTTTATCATGATGCGCGCACAAAACAATAGTTCCTTCTTTTCCTCCTTTTCTGAAACCGTAAAGATTGTTTACTTTATCACACTCAACTGTGTCAGTAAGTTCTTCTAATTGTGCAAGCAGAATTGGCTTAATTAAATTTTCACTATATATCTCACTAGGAGTTTCTGCCAATAATTTTAAATCTTCATAAAAACCCATTATTCACCCATATTCATTACTTAATGGTGATACTAAATTGGAATGCTTTATAAATTTTTAAACAAATTTATAAAGAAAAAATAATATTAAGATTGTTCAAGCACGCAAATAATGCAAAATGCTAATTAACAAATTGGCAATAAAAAGCCAATAAATCTAGAAAAATTGGCAACAAAACGCCAATAAATCCAAACTTCTGATGAATAAACTTTAAAAACGACTTTTTTATCAAAAAACTCATGAAAGTATTAGTAACTGGAGGAACTGGATTTATAGGGTCAAATCTTGCAAAACACTTCTCTGAAAATCATGAAGTAGTAATTACAGGATCAAAAAATGAACAAACTACTGATTTGAAAACTATGGATAAAAACATTCAATGGAAAAAATTAGGAAGCATCGACGCGTTATTTCACCAAGCAGCAATAAATGACACTTTATTGAACGATGCAGATGTAATGAACAAGTTCAATGTTGAGTATTCTAAAAAATTGTTTGAAAATGCTGTAGAAAATGGATGCAAAAAAATAGTTTACGCATCCTCAACTGCAGCTTACGGAGATGTTGAAGCGCCATATAAAGAACATGGACCTTTTAATCCATTGAATGCATATGGCAGGTCTAAATTAATGCTTGATTGGTTCGCAATGGATTTCGCAAGAGACCATCCAAATATTCTAGTTGTTGGACTGCGTTACTGCAATGTTTACGGTCCAGGAGAAGAACATAAAGGAAAAAGAGCAAGCATGATTTACCAGTTAGCTCAACAAATCAAGAAAGAAAATGTTTGCAGACTTTTTAAATGGGGAAAACAAAAAAGA
>JACRAI010000091.1 GCA_016213425.1 archaeon
AAATACTGAAGCTTCAGTAACTAACACTCCTTTTTCTTCTAATTTTTTTGCAACAACATTTGCTTCAGAGTTGATTTTTTCTACATCAATCAAAAAATTAGTAGTTATAGATTTAGTGCAAGGAAGATTTAGCTTTTCTAGTTCTTTAAACAAGTAATTTCTTTCTTTTTCTAAGAACTCTCTAGATTTAGATATGTGCTCTTCATCTTTCAATGCGGCTATTGCTAATTCTTGTCCTATACCGTTTACTTTGAATGGCGAAGAAACTTTTTTTATTTGATTAATAATTTGTTTGTCTGCAACAACATAACCTATTCTACAGGAGGCTAGGCCGAAAGTTTTTGAAAAAGAACGCACTATAATTAAATTAGGATATTTTTTCAGTAAATCAGTGCCTTTAATATCTGTTGCGTCTGCTAAAGCTTCATCGATTATTACCAAGTTATTAAATTTTTCAAGCAAGTCAATTATTTCTTTTTTGTCAATTTCTATCCCTGTAGGATTACTAGGATTGCATAAAAAAATTAGTTTAGCATTCTTTGATTCTTTAAGAATTTTACCTGCACTGAAAGCAAAATTTTGCATAGGAACGAACACAACATTTCCTCCCATCATTTTTGTGTGAAATTCATATCTGTGAAATGTTGGCACAGGAATAATTGCTAAATCTCCCTGCTGAATAAACGTGTGAGCGATCATTTCTATACAACCATCACAACCATCCCCGATCATAACATTCTCAACGGACACATCCATATACTTAGCGATCAATTTTAGTAATTCATGATTCTCAGGATAGTAGTGATGTATTTTGAAGGCGGGAAGATCTTTTAATTTTTTCAAGACTTTTTCAGATATCTTGAATGGATTAATGTTTAATGCCATGTTTGATTTTACATTTAATTGTTCTTCTTCAGGCGCATACTCTTTTGTCGGCATGCTTTCAATTTCTTTTCTTGTTAAGTTGGATATTTTTATCATGTTGTGAGTCCTCCAAAATTAATTATTAAGCATAATTAATTAAATTACTGCCACCAAGCCCAAGAACTAGTGCAAATGTATGATTTATTTTGTACGGCAAGTTTACAATTCATACTTAAAGAGTATTATGGGTATTATTTAAACGTTTTGTTTTTAAACAGAAACCTTTATAAAACATTATACTACCTCAAAGTAACAACATTTTGGATTCCTATGTTAAAAGAATACCTCTCACAAAACAGAATAGTAAAAAAAATAGATAGTCTTGAAAAGTTAGGAAATCTTGTCTATACAGGAAATAATTTAGAAGCAGGAATAAGCCTTCCTTCAGGAAGTTTTCCTTTAATATTAATAAAACACGTAATTTTTGGATTGAATCTGAAAGATCTGTTAATGCGTGAAGGAGTTTCTTTAATTGACCTTATAGTTATAAGCGATCAATCCAGGCAAAGACTTGAAGGCAAACCTGAAATTTCATTTATTCCTATGACTGTTAAAGAGCTAAGAGAAGCTAAATCCAAAAGTTTTAGAGAAGAAGACTCAGAACAATACTTAAGAACTTTAAAAGATTTGGCATTTGGAAGTTATGAGGAATTTTTGTACAAACCATTAAGACAATGATAAACTTAGGCGAAATAGTTGAAAAACCTGAAATATATTCAGGTCAAAAAGCTTTTTTAGGCATAGGAATAGGTACAGATGGCATCCCAATAGATTTATTGAGGGTTCATTTTTTAGGAAATCTGATTAAAGATTACCAAATACTTGTTGCTGATGAATTTTCTTCAAAAAAAATATCTGGAGAATCAGGATTAAATGATCTTGATTTAAATCACGCATTTGGAAAGTACATGTCTGCTTTTGGTTTATTTCAAAGAATATGGCCTAACAATTCAAAAATAATAGTTTGTTCAGATTTCCTGAACGAAAAAGAATACCTTGAAACTGCTGATGAAGTACGTGAAAACTTGAGAAAATTAAACTTGTGGAATGAATTAAAAGAAATAAAAACTGAAGTTGCTGAAGAAACAGAATCCAGAAGAAATTTTGCACATCAAGAATTGTCCGTTATTGAATTTTTAAGAAGAAGAGGAACGACACTCAAAGCAGGACCTCATAGCGAACAAAAATATGATAGAATAATGGCCCGTTTAGCTCCTGAAATGGATTTTTTGTATCTTCACACAGCTCATGCATTATCAAGAGATGAAGAAGAACCTTCACCATACACAATTAATAATTTGACTTCAATACCTAATAGAAGAATTTTGATTTCAGACGAACCTGATACTGTTGAAGAAAAATTAAATTTAGGCATGCCCGATTCTTTAAAATATTTTGCAAAGCTCGGCTCTTTAGCAGGAAGACTCCAGGGAAAAGAATGTTTAGAAAGCACAAGAATTGATGCTTTAAGTCCAGAAG
>JACRAI010000092.1 GCA_016213425.1 archaeon
GAAGTAATGATGGGTTTAACTGAAGAACTCCAGTTTGATAATTTAAGTGTTCAAACAAAAACAACAAATTTATCTTACACTACAGATTCTATAAAAATAATTAATCATTTAATATTAAAAGAGCAAAAAGAAGGAGTAACTTATTCATCTATTGATGAATGGAGTTTGGAATTGGTTAAAAATAATACTTACACACAATGTCTTCTTGATATTGACTTATGGACGTGTGAAAAAATTAATTTGAGCAAAGAACAATTACAAAATATTTTTGATGAAATAAAAGACAAAAAATTTATTGAAAACATACAAGAAGTAGAAAAAAAAGACAATTGTTATGTAATAAACAAAGAATTGCTTGACTGCTATGATGAAAACGGATTCTTGACAAGCATGAACTCAGGAAATAAAAGTCTAGTAAGAAATTACTTGAAATTTGAAAAAGATATTTTCGAACTGCCTATTAATTCAGAAATACTAGAATAGATTTTTTAATATTTTTGACAGTAAATATTATTGGAGACTTTTGCAGTGTGTGCATGTTGCGTTCTTTTATGTTTTTAACTTGTGGCAGCTATCGCTGCGAATGGATAAAAAATGAAGAATTACGTTAAGGCACGTGCTTTCATTGAATTCTTTAACAATAAATTCTCGCTTGAAACTACGCTTTTGCCAAGTTTTTGCTCTATGTTTCTACGTGCCGAACCTGCAACATCTCCGCCGTCTTTTGCGTCTTTTTTTAAGTGTTGAAACTCTTTAGAATCTCTTTCTCTTGTAAATCTTGTAGTTGTTGCTTCTCCAAGCATAGTAAGAATGAGCTCTATGTCATCCATGTGATCTCGGATATTTTCTTTTGTTAATCCTTTGAATTTTTTGTATTTACTTGGGGTCATACTGAATGTTGCTTTTGATATTTCTGCGGTCAAGATCGCGTACTCTCTTTCAGCTTGCACCCCTCGTTTGCTCCATTCGTCAGTGAGCTCATCTCTTATTGCCATACCTCTGACTCTTTTTTCTACCCAATCATCAGAATATCCTTTTGATTTGTAGAGTTCCTTCATGCGTTTTTGTGCTAATTCAGGATTTTCAATCTCCTTTACTCGTTCATAGCCTACTCTCGCCAGCCATAGCTTGAATGGTTCTGCTTTTTGGGAAGGTATGGATTGAATGAGTCTAAATGCTCCTTCAGTATTGACGCAGTTTGCCTCTCTTTTCTTGCCATCTGGTGCAAGCATTTCAAGGGGGGTACAAATTGTACCCCAGTTCATATTTAGTATAGGGTCACGGCTTCGCATTTTTTTAATATACTGCTTAGGATCAGTACTGTCTGTAAGAACTAAAACAATATCAAAAACTGAAAACCACCACTCATTTTTATGCCAGGTTCTTCTAATATTTTTCCCTTGAAAAACTGCCACTGTGTTATTTTTTTCAATTTTTGGTGCTGAACTGGTTAATTTGCTAATAATTCAATCAGTTCGTTTTGGATTTAATAATGTTTCGTTTGTGAATTGATGCGTAAGAAACAAGCACGTGCTCACTTTAAACAATTTAACAATCAATGCAGCTTTGCTGCGTAAAGTTTCCGCTTGCAAAGGGAGTGAAGATTGCATTATGCACGAGAAGTAAGCAAGCGGTCGTCTCTGAAAATAAGCGCTAAGAAATCTTCCAAATAACACGCTCAATAATAGAATACAAATTTATTTTATCCAAAAACTTTTCTTATAAAATTATTCTTTCTTAATTTGTTGTAGTATGTTCTGCTAAATATGTGATGCCCAACTCTTCTTCCTTGATGATAGATTTCTGTTTTGCCTCTAGTTATATGTCTTATTTCTCCGTAAACATGAATTTTTCCTCCTTTAAAGCATGAATTGCTTATTTTTTTTACATCTCCTTCAATCACTATTTCTCCACCATCCATCATGTTTAAGTGAGCGTGGTTCGCATTTCCTTTAATAATTATCAATCCATTCTTCATACTATTAGCAATATCTCCTTCAGCAGTTCCATAAATGATTATTTTTCCTCCAGTCATATATGTTCCTATATCAATTGGAGTTATGTGAGTTCCTGAAGCTCCGTAAAGATTAAGAAATACTGGCGGGTCATTTTTTGCATCTCCTTTAACGTGTATTTCTCCACCGCTCATTTCTTCACCCAAGCTTGCTTCTGAAGATCCATTGACAATTATTTCTCCTCCTTGCATATTCCTTCCTAGTGCTATTTTTGGAGTTCCGTTAATTACCATTTTTCCTTTTTGCATTTCTTCTGCAGCATTGTAAACATCGCCAAAAACAGTGATGTTCTTTTCATTACATAAACCTAAATAATAGATGTGAGTTGTTAAATGGTTTAACATTATTGTTAAATCATCATCTTTGCATTCATTTACTAGAACTGATAAAAAAATTCCCGCCAAACTACCAAATCCGACTGATGAAGAAACTTGACTTTTTTTATCTTCATATTCTTTCAACACTAAAGAAAAATCAAAAACATCTTTAGCTTTGTATTCTACATTTTCAAGAAGTCTTGAATAATTTCTGTAAGGCCAATTGTACACCGGACCTGGTGTTTCAAAGACATCCCAAGGATCTTCATAACTCTCAACCCCTTTTGTTTCAAAAATCTTGCATAATTCTTCAACTTTAGGGTTCTTTCTAACTACTATTTGTTTTTCTTCTTGAGATTTTTGTTCTCCTATGTTTTGCAAGTAATTGTCTAGTGTCATTTTTTTCACCCGAAAATGTTTTTTATAAAATCTTTTTTTCTTAAGTTGTTATAATAAAGTCTGCTCAGCAGGTGATGTCCAACTCTTTTTCCTTTGTGAAATAATTTTATTTCTTTGTTGATATTATTTATTTCTTTGATGTCACCGTTCACTCGTATGACTCCTTTGCCTGAACAGGCGATCTTATCAATATCTCCGTTAACAACTATTTCTCCACCATCTAAGAAATATGATGCATTTTTTGCATGACCATTAACAAAAAGTTTCCCCCTGAAAGAAGCATAGTTAAAATAATGAGCAGGATGTGAGAAGTTTCCTTTAATTATTATTTCTCCTCCAATCATTTGTTCTCCAATACTAGTGTCAACATCTCCATCAATAATTATTTTTCCGCCACTCATTTGCTCTCCTATTCTTCCATAGCTGCTAACAGACCCGTTAACAACATATATTTCTCCACCACTCATAAAATTACCAATGCCTGCAGATATATCTCCTTTTAATATTACTTTTCCTCCCTCCATCCCAAACC
>JACRAI010000096.1 GCA_016213425.1 archaeon
AGAATTACTTGAACAAGCAGATATGGATTTTGAAATCACAGATGTTCACAAGAATTCTTTTGAAGAATACACAAGAGCAAAACAAGCAGAAGAGTACTTAGAAAGAGAAGGAGATAAAATTCCTGAAATGATATTGAAAAGTTTTGACAGAAATAAAAATAGGGAAACTATACAAAAATATGAGCTTGAAAAAGGAAGACATGATGAGTTAAAGAAAATCAAAGCAAAGTTAAACAAAGAAAAAGAAACTTATAAATTCCTTAAAGAAATACGTGAAACTATAATGGATAGAAGAGAGACACCTACACTAATTCCATTGATAATTCAGCATGATGAAACAAGCATGACAATTTACACACCTATAACCGAGAGATTGAAAGACAGTTATTTAGACAACCAAATTTATCAGCACATATTTGAGAGCACAACAAGAGCTTTCCACGCAGGTGAAATTACAGGATTTTCTTCCTCATTTAATGATGGACTAAGAACATTTACTTTGAAATTTAATAAAATAAAAAACAATGAAGAAATGATAAAGTTTGAAGAAGATCTTGAACATAAAATGATTGAGCTAAAAAGTTTTTATGATTACTTAAAAGCAGGTGGAAAGCTAGAAATAAACAAAGTGGGTAAATTTTATAGAGGCCAATGATGGATAAAAAAAACATAGGTTACTTAGCATATACATACGAAAAGAATATTGAAGATGCATTAAAAGTTCTTCCGAAAAAAAATACTTTTTACATGACAGATCATGAATTTTTAGATTTATTCAAAAACACAGAAGGTCAAACAATTGAAGAGCAAGTTTTAGAGGAAGAAGAAGTTTTGAACACAGAAGTCATTCCACTTGAAGATAAAAACATCAAAGTAAAAGAACTAGAAAGCTCCGAATCAACAACAGCTCTAGATTACATTCCTGAACTGAAAGAAAACTTGCAAAACCCTCCTTATAACACTCCTGAATTCTGGAAGTACGTTAAAAATTGCACTGATTTAGTTAAAAATGATCAAAAATTTTTATCAAAAAAATTAGATGAAACAACAATATATTCAACATTAATCCCTTATTGTGCTAAGTCTTCTAATCCTGAAGATAGATTTACAGAATTGCTGTATGGATTGTGGGGGTTGGGAAAGATTGTTAAGTCCAGAGGTGAAATTGAAGAAATTGTTAAGTTCAACACAGTAAGAACAGCAACTAATGTTATAGGAAGATTAACCTTGAGAAATCATACAAATCTAAAAATAATTATTGAAGGAATATTTAGAGATGAGAAAGAAGAATTGAGAAAAGTAGAACAAGGCAAAGCAATGACATTACATAACATTACTAGAATAATTTATGAGAAAGGAAAAAGCACTTTCAACACGATGTTAACAACATACAAAGGGACGGCTCCTGAAACAACACAAATAAAAGCAATTCAAGCCTTTATTTCTGCATATCAAGACGAATTATTTAAAAAATACCTTTAATTTCTTATTGTAATGATATACTTAGACAATGCAGCAAGCACATCAACAGATAAAGAAGTGCTAAAAGAAATGCTTCCTTATTTTAGTGAAGAATACGCCAATCCTAGCAGTGATCATAAATTTGGAAAAAAAATTTCAGAAATAATTCTTAACTGTAAAGCGAGAATTGGTAAGATTTTAAGCTGTCGTCCTGATGAGATATTTTTCACGAGTTGTGGTACTGAAAGCAATAATTGGGCAGTAAACAGTTATGAACATATAATAACTTCTGAAGTTGAACATAAATCTCTTTTGGAGCCTGCAAAAAAGAAAAATGCGGTTTTTCTTAAACCTGATAAGTTTGGAATTATTTCACCAGAAAAAGTAGAAAAAGCGATTAACGAAAAGACACAATTAGTAAGCATAATTTATGGAAACAACGAAATAGGAACAATCAATTCAGTAAAAGAGATTGCTCAATTGGTTAAGAAAAGAGGAGCTCTTTTTCACACGGACGCTTGCCAGTGTGGAATGCTTGATTTAACTGTTAGACCTTTTATTGATTTAATGACACTTAATGGAAGCAAAATTTATGGACCTAAAGGAGTGGGAATTTTGTACGCGAGTCTTGAAGCTCAAGAAAGCTTAAGGCCATTATTTATAGGAGGGGGTCAACAAGAAGGCCTTAGGTCAGGCACGTTAAACGTTCCTGGCATTGTTGGTTTTACTAAAGCTCTTGAATTAACACAGAAGGTTGATTGGGTTAAAGTTAAAGAATTAAGAAATTATTTTATTGAAAAATTAAAAGAAATGAACGGCATAATCAACGGTCATCCTTCAGAAGTTTTACCTCACATAATAAGTGTTAGCTTTCCGGGAAAAGAAGCTCAATATTTATTAGAAAAATTAGAACAAAAAAACATTATTGCTTCTGCAGGAAGTGCTTGCACTAGCAAGAACATAGAACCAAATCACGTTCTGAAATCAATCGAATTGAGCAATCTGCAAAGCAGAGGAACAATAAGATTTAGTTTGAGCAAGCACACCACTAAAAAAGAAATTGATGAAGTTATTGAGTCATTAAAAAGAATTCTTAATTAACTGATTATGTATTGAAAAAAAAGTGTGTTCTCTAAAAAAATTCATTGATTTTGGATGCTTGTTTATTTTATCAATCGCTTGTTTATATTTACGTCTTAACTTATTTGCGTCATCTTGAGTTAATCCTTCCTTTAATTCATAGCTTATTTTAGGTTCGAGAACAGTTCTTTCTTCTTCTATTACTTTTTTAATTCCAAACTCCAAAGGTGCATTGTAAACTGGTGTTCCTTTTTGCAAGCCAAAAATTGAAATAGAAACTAAATCAATATTTTTTTCATTACTCTTCAAAATATTTATTGTTTCTAAAAATTCACTTTCTGTTTCGCCCGGGAAGCCAAACAAAATATAAGTTATGTTTTGTATTCCTGCTTTGTGCGAATCTTCTAAAACGGAGTTTATATCTTTTGTATTGGTTCCTTTTTTCATTAATTGCAAGATTCTATCACTTCCAGACTCGACACCCCACATTATGAAAGTTAATCCTGAATCTTTTAGTTTTTTTAGCACTTCATACTTGAAGTCTTTTGTTGGTCTTAACTGGCAGGCCCATTGAACATTTAATGGTTTTATCATTTCTGCTAATTTAAGTAGTCTATTCGGGTGAATCATATCATCTATAACAAAAAAGTATTTTTGTTTTGAGTTAATGATGGTTTTTTCAATCAAAGGTATTTTGTATTCTAAATACGGAACTTTACTATAGTGAGAACAGAACGTGCATTTTTGGTAATAGCAAGTACTTGAAGTTTTCAAGGGCAGCACTGGTTCGGGAGTGAAGTAGTCTTTTAAATCATAAATTGTGAAGTCAGGAACAATTTCGAAATTCAACTTATCGTGATCCGTTTTTTCTTCTTTAATGAATTCAAGAAATTCTATTTCATTTTTCAAAAATTTATCAGCAATTTTAATTAATTTCTGATTTACGGATGGGCCCCCAATGATTTTTGTTACATCTTTTAATTCTTGCATAAGCACAAATGCATAAAATGCTTGACTTGAATATACTATGCTGAACGCAACCATATCTGGCTTTTGATCTTTGATTTTCTTTAATAATTCTTCAAAAAACTCAGGTTTTTCACCGTTCACAACTTTTTTATTATTCTCTGAATATACTTTTTTCGTGATTTGGTTATATTCATTTGCAATATTCTCATAATCTTTCCAGCTTGATGCATCTTGAAAATATTTTTGAAATTTCTGAAACTTTAATTTGTGAAATTGTAAATTAAGATCTAAAACAGTTATTTTTGCTTCACAATTATTTTTTAAGAAAGAATAAAGATATGTTAGAGAATAAGGAGGACTGGCAGGAGTACAAAAAGGCAAGTATACTAATAAAATATTCTTCATAAAAGAAGAGATTTCTTCTTATTATTAAATGTTTTAGTTTAACAAAACATAAAGGGAAGCAGCATTTATTTTGGTCGTTATTTTACATCGTGCACCAACCATACTATTTTCAGTTCCTTCACCTAAGGTTGAAACCACATATTTATCATCAAATAACAATTGATTTACTTGAAAACCTAGCTCATTATAACCGCCCGGATGAATTAAAGGCAATATTCTCTGATTAAAAATTCGATCTCTAAATATTCTACACAAATGTTCTGTTGTAATTGAAGACATATTAGGTATTGACATAGCAGAATTATAATATGCTCAATATATAAATGTTTCTTTTCTTACTACTACCAAGTAGCAATATACCGAAAGTTTTATAAATGGTGCGATTTCTTAAGCACTCATGACCTTTTATATTATAATTAGAGGACCTTTAGGAGTTGGCAAATCTTCAATAAGTAAAAAACTTGCCGAAGAATTGAATGCTGAGTATGTTTCAATAGATGAAGTTCTTTCAGAAAATGGTTTAGATAAAGGAGATGATATTCCTGAAAAAAATTTCATCAAAGCCAATGAACTGATAATTCCAAAAGCAAGAGAGCTCTTAAGCAAAGGAACACCGGTAGTTTTCGATGGCAACTTTTATTTTTACCATCAAATAAGCAATTTAATTGAAAATTTAGAAGGACAACATTACGTTTTTACTCTTCAAGCAAGTTTAGGAACCTGTCTTAGAAGAGATGAATTAAGAGAAATGAAGTGCGGAGAATTAGCTGCAAAAGCAGTATACACTCTAGTATCGAGAGTAATATACGGCAAAAGTGTAAATACTGAAAACAAAAGCATAGAACAAGTTGTTAAAGAAATAAAAGAACAATTATGAACCAAATAGCAACCTTTAAAAATAAACAAAAATTATACTTTCGGAGGAAAATTTAATGGAAACACAAACACACAATCACACAGCAAACCACAAACCACAAACCACAAACCAAGAACAAACTACAAGTCCAATAACCAAGGACATGACTATCGGCGAATTAGTTCAGAATTATCCATCAACAGTAGAAATATTATTGGGCGCAGGAGTTCATTGTGTAGGCTGCGGCGCAGCTTTCTGGGAAACAATAGAACAAGGATTGAAAGGCCACGGAATGAGTGATGAAGAAGTTGATGAACTTGTTAAGCAATTAAATGAAGCAATTCCTAAAGAGGCAGGTGGAAGCAGCGAAAGCGTCATTGTTACAGAAAAAGCAGCAGAAAAATTAAAAGTCATATTAAAAGAACAAAAAAAAGAAGGCCACGGGTTAAGAATTGCAGTAATGCCCGGAGGATGTTCAGGATTCCAGTATGCTTTTGATTTTGAAAAAGAACAACAAGACAAGGATACAGTTATTGAAGTTGAAGGAGTTAAATTCTTTGTCGACTCAGACAGCATGAAATTATTAAAAGGCGCAAAAATCGATTATGTTGACAGCTTGCAAGGAGCAGGATTTAAGATAAGTAATCCAAATGCTAAAGGAACTTGCGGTTGCGGACAAAGTTTTAGCTAAAAAAAAAAAAATGAAAGTACTAGCATTTGCAGACACACACGGGGATATGTCTTTAATTCAGCAGCACGTTAGAACTGCTGAAAAAGAAAAAGTTGATTTAGTTATTATCGCAGGAGATTTTACTATGATGGATGCTCCTCCTCAAAGTGTTGTTGGTCCTTTCAAAGCAATAGGAAAAAAAGTTCTAATAATTAATGGAAATCACGATAGTGAAATGACTTTGGATTTTTTATCTGAACGCTACAAAGTTAGAAATCTAAATAAGTACGCAGTTACATACGATGATGTTGGATTTTTTGGTGCGGGAGGAGCAGAAATAGGTCCTTTTTTGACTCCCGAAGTTAAAATATTTGACAGATTAAAAAATGGACATAAATATGTAAGAAATGCTAAAAAGAAAGTAATGGTTACTCACGCTCATCCTTCTGGTTCTTTAATTGAGAAGTTTTCTCAAATTGTTCCGCCAAGCCATAGTGTTAGAAGAGCTATTGATGAATTCATGCCAGACGTTGTTATTTGCGGTCATGTTCACGAAGCTCAGGGAATAGAAGAAACCATAGGAAAAACAAGAGTGATTAATGTTTCTAAAGTTGGAAAGATTTTTGATATTTAAGAAAGTTTTGATTTAGTTCATCAAACCTCTATGAGAGAGCTCCTGCATTACATCATTCGCATCCTTTAACAGGATTAGCACGCGAGTAATTTCTTTTTTTCATTTTTAAATTCGGGACGTTTTTGTCTTTTATTTTTTCCCTCTTCTATTGATTCAAAGAGAATGTCAAAATAAAATTTTTTCATTGCTTTTCCATTTCTACTGTCTTGATTATAAGTGTAGAATATTGCTTTTCCAATTTTTCTCGTTGGCTTAACTAAATTTGCTGCTATAAATTCATGCCAAATTCTTTTAATAGTGGCGTAACCGACTCTGCTTTTTTGTGCGATTTCCTTTAAGGTATAATCGTAATCTAGTTCGCCGAGTAAAAAATCAAGTATTCTATTTCTGGGTGAATCACCTAAAACAAATAACAATTCACTCGGCCCATCTAAACTTTTAACTTCCATTTTTTTACTAAACAGACACCCATATATAAATATTCCTATTTTGAGCTTTTGAAAAGCTCAAGTTACTAGCTCTTTTATTTCTTTCAATTTATCTTTGTTTATTTGTATTGCTCCTCGACCTCTATCGTACCAGATCAAAAATCCTTTTTTAAGTAAACAATTAACAGCATCTTTCAAATCTCCAATTTCGTGTTTAGGAATACCACTTAAAATAGTATTATAACTAATATGCTTGCTCCCCATAACTTTTTGCCTTAACATTTTTCTAAGTAAATATTTTTCTAATTCGTCAATCATCTTAAAACTACAACTAAAATTCTTTATATGCCTTTCGTAGAAAAAACTGAAAAAACATACAAGATTTCTGAAAATATTTCAGAAAATCTGAAAACTTTTCATGAAAACTGAAGATTTTCAATAATTCTACAGAACAATAAATCTTTTATACTTGTCAAATTCAATCCTTTTAATGGAAGATTGGCAAAAAGAGTTCAGAGAAGAAAGAGCTTTTTTAAGAAATCTTGTTGTTGCTTCAGGAATCATAAGGTGGCCTACACCTGAAGAGTTTATTCTAAGTGAGTTAGTTAATGGAGTGATCAGTTATACAGGCGGCAATGCGGGTAAGTTCAAGTATCAAAATGTGTTCATGGATAGAACCAGTTATGAATATAAAATGTATAATTACTTCAAAGAGGAATTAAAAAATTCTAAAAAAGAACTTCTTGCAGACCTTAATGCAACTATCGATAGACTGGTTAAACCGCATCAAGTTCACTGCCCTCCAGACAGACCTTATGATGAATGCAACATTTACAGTTCTTGGAAAGGAATTTGCCCAGTTTTAATGCAGTCAAGTTTTTCTTTGCCTTACGATTTTGTTATTAATGCAAAAAAAGACGTAAGAAAGCTCGATGAATACACAAGAAAAGAAATTAAATCTATAGGCAAAGCAATGAAGCCTTTTGTTGAAGAAGATTTAGAATACATCAAATCAAAGTATCATTGGTAAACAATTCTATTTTACAAAAAAAGAATTAATGCGTTTTAATAAACTCAGGAAAATTCTACAATTATATGCAAGACCTAAATGACTGGTTAAAGTATTACCCGAACCAAAAAACTAGGTTAAGATATGTCTATTCCTATGAGGGTGTAGGCATAATGTACTCTAGAGGATTCAAAGATGGATATGAAAGAAAAATTAGAGAAAAACAAAACAACAGCATAGATTTAACAAGGATAGATTTAGAAATTTTAAATAGACTTTTTGAAGCCGTGCAAGGAACTAATTTGGAAGAAAAAGTCAAGACAGCACTAAAAGAAAAAATGCGAAAGAGCAAGAGTGATCATGAAAAGTCTAAATTAATACATAAGATTAACAATGTTGGTTTAGACTTAAACAAGCTAAGTAATTATGACTTAGAACAGTTGTTAAAGAAAATAGAATAAAAATTTTTATTTCATTTTTTTTGTTATTACTAATCTTTCTTTGCATTTGCTGCAGAAAAAAACTACTGCATCAGCTGACACTTTTTTTTGCTTCTCTTCGTCAAATAATTGGACTTTTTTTCTTGCAAAAGGAACTTGTGTTTCTCCAGAATTCTTGCATTTAGGACAATTATATTGAATATTTGCAGTTAAAGTGTCTTCGTATGCTTCCTTTTCTACAACATTTCCGCATTCTGGACATTCATATTCTTTAGCTCTTATTTTTGGTTTTCCAGTTTTAGGATCTCTGGGCTTTCCCATTGTTCCTTTTTTGCATTTAGGACATGTTTCTTTAAAAACCCATGTAACAGCATTACCTTGTCCCATAGTTCTTCTAGTAAAATAAGCACATTCGTCCATGTTGCTTGGAAATTTTAATGCCATGAAAACAAATCTAATTATTGACTATTTAAATTTAACTGGGAAAAAAGTTTATATATTGAAGAATCTGCATTATTCTATAAAAAAGAGAAAAAATGATGATTTTTGATAAAAAGTTTAAAGAGATATTTACTTCACAGATTGTTTCAATAGTTGGTGGACTAATTGTAGGAACTATTCTTGCAGTACAAATGAATAAATTAATAATGATTCCAGGACTGTTCTTTCTTTTACCTGGCTTTTTAGAAATGAGAGGAAATATTAGTGCTTCGTTTGCTTCACGAATAAGTTCGGGATTATTTTTGGGGGTGATTAACCCTGAAAAGTTAAAAACTAAAATAATTTTAGGAAATCTCATAGCTTCATTTTTGCTTGTGATTATATCTTCTTTATTTTTAGGAAGTGTTTCTTTTTTATTCAGTTATTTTTTGTTAAAAATCCTCAATTTCAAAATAATATATATTGCTTTAGTGGCAGGGATAATTTCTAACATTATCGAGATTCCTTTAACCTTGTTGGCAACAATATACTTATTCAAAAAGGGCCACGATCCAAACAACATAATTGGTCCTTTTGTAACTTCAACAGGAGATATAACTAGCATCCTGTCTTTACTTATTGCATTGGTGATAGTATGAAAAATATCAGAAAACATTTGAGAAAATTAACTTTGGTAAAGAAAGAAAAACATCACCCTTTAATTCATCATCTTCACAAAAAATACAATATTTCTAAAAAAACATTGTTCTACGTAAAAGAATACGGTTCTAAAAGCAATGTTCCTAAAGTAATCTTTAGAGAGAGCTTTAAAATTTTAATAATTGCTTCAATAATAAGCTTGTTAACTGGAAGCTTGTTGGAGAACTTCAAAAATATTTTTGCTAAAATATTGCCA
>JACRAI010000097.1 GCA_016213425.1 archaeon
CACATATGACTAATCTAAACAATTTAAGCAAAATGCGCAGATATAGAGGTCATGATGACTCAGTCAAAATAATCAAAGATAGACAGAATATTATTGATTTATTAAAAAATCCAAGCGCGGTTTCAAGAGAAGAATTGATGAACGCAGTCATGTCTTGTTATTCTGGTAACTCTTATGGAGATTCAAACTGGCCAAAAGTTTCAGGCGGTTGGACAACTCCAGAAGTTCCAACGATTTACGGTCAATTCAGAGAGCAACAGGAGCAATTAGCACAATTAAGTTTAGACCCGGGATTCATAACACACTTGCCTGAGTTTATAGAATTCATGGAAAAATTCAAGCCGAACACTGAAAACTTTTTTGAAATAAGAGAACAGTTCAAACAATATTTAGGTTACAGAACTGTTTGGAGAGGCATGATCTTAAGCGAAGAAGAAGTAAATAGAATGATCCATGAAGGAATTGATTCAAATCTTCTTAGAGACGCTAAAAACATGCCCGCATCAATTGAAGAGTTTGAAGCTAACGTATTGTCCGTTTACTTTGATGCACTGGTAGAAGCCCATTTTCACGGGGAAAATTATCATTCACCAATTATTTCTGTTTCATCTCACAAAGACATAGCCATAGCTGTTGGAAATCATTTCGGAAAAAAATATGAATCAAAAGATTTTTATCTCTTTCAAATAAAAATTCCTGAACTTGACTCGATTTTTTATACACCTCACGCAGTCAAAACACCACAAATATTGCAGAGATTAATAGATTGGGGAAATAAACTTCACATAAAAGTAAACGAAACTGAATGTTCTTATCCTTGGGACAAACATACCGAAAGTTATGTTTTATATAAGATAAATTCTTCTGAAATTGTTGAAGTATCAAAACCAGAAATAATTAGCTGTTCCTGGGGCGGTGGAAAACAATGAATCTAACACCCTATCAAGAAATTAAGGAATTTATGAATGCACATAAATTGGCGGGTAAGAAAAAAAGAAATAAACAGGAAGAACGCTACATTTCAGATCAATTGTACAACTTAATAGGTTTAAGTTTAAGAATGGGCTCTCTGGCCTTAATGGGTTTCACGTGCTCAGAAAGTTTAGGAATTACCAATTTTGGAGCTTTAGAAAGCGCAGTACAAGCAACAGAAGCAATTGATTTTTCTAGAACAATGTTGTCCTATTTACCTGTTGAGCAAGCAAGGATGGTTCACTCATTTGTAAGTACCAATGCTTTGTTGGGTGCATTATATACTTTTGGCTGTTTAATATCCACTATAACTATAGAGCAGCCTCAACTTTACAAAGATGTTAGAGAATTAATGATTAATTTGGATGAGGAGTCTAATGAGTCAAACAATTGAAGAAATAGAACTTAAAAGTTTAGGAAAATTAGTAATACCTAGACAAAGCGTTGACGAAATAGTACTAAAGGAATCTCCTAGTGATGAAGAAATACAAACTCTTCTGAAACAAATGCAAGATAATTCTTGGTTGTTGAATTATGATGATAAGTTGGCTCTTTCTGAAGGCAGAGTGCTTGTTGCAGTAATAGATCGCTGCCAAGAATTGCCAGATTATAAAGAAGTAAATTTTAGAATAATTACTCAAAATCCTGCTCTTAAGGATAATGATTTTGTTCTCCCAGGATTTTTATTAAGCCCAAACATGTCAGGAGTTAATCTAGATGATGAAGTATTGAGGACTGGCAGTTATGTGCTTGAAAAACACTTAAAACCTGTTGATAAACCTCAAATTGTTAATGTTGGACAGTTTACTTATACAATTGAAAAAATAAAGATTAATTCGGTCAAAAATGATGAAGCAGAATTAATTGTAGAGGTCTCTAAAATAAAATGTTTGGAAGAAAGAAAAAGCTGCGTTGACTTTTTCGTTAATGAGACACTTCCTCAATTAAATGGAGGTTATCAACAACCAAGAATTAAAGCATTAACAGAATTCATGCGGGCATTCATGGAAAAAAATTATTCAAGTTTTGCCAGCGGCGCAGTCAAAAGCGAAGCAACAATCAGTAAACAAAAAGCAGTAAAAGCATTGCACACTTTAACTCTTAACTTAATGAATCGTTCTGAGCCTAAAACTTTCAAAATTTACCCTGCAAGCATAATTAATGATTTAACAGGACACTTTACTGGAGATGTTCAACTTTATGATTTAGAAAGAGAGCTTTTCAGTACAAATGCCAGATATCAAGTAAAGACTGCTTACGAGATTGGCTTCATCGGAGGGCATTCAGAAGTTCAAGAATTCAAAAAACAAAAATTACTAGAAATCATGAGCGAACAAGACAGAAAATTTTACGAAAGCACCATTGATTGGCTTCATGAAGATTTTTCTTTAGATGTTCCTTTAAAGTTGAGAATTGTTTCAAAAATAATTTAGAGTTCAAACCTATTAATGTTCTTCTTTTTTGTATTTAAAGCTTTCCGGGAACTTTTATAAATTATTTCCATAAAATTTAAAATATGATCGATCTTGACAAACTCTTAGAAAAAGATTGCATAATTATTTCTGGAGAACTTAGTTATGTTGGAAGAAATTGGAGCGGGCTCGTTAAAGATTTTAATAAAAAGTTCGAAAATGAATGGAGTCATTGCTGGTTTTTTGACGGCGAACTAAAAGATTGGTGGGACGTTTTAGATTTATACGAAGAAGGATATTATGAATTCTTAAAATCAAATCCTGAAGTAAGAAATTGGCTGGTTAACACTGCAAGTGAAGTTTACGACTTAGCTCCTTCAAATGTAAAATCCGGGATTGATTATGCAGTACAAGAATGTGAAGCAATGCATTATCAAGACATATCAATTAGAAGAGTTTTGACAAGACTAAATTTAGAAGAACTGTTTAATGAAAAATGGACTAATCCTGGCCTTCCTGAAATAAAAGTATTTAACGGAGATCACTTAGTTCAAGTAAGGGGTCCTGAAAGCGAAGGATTTATTCTCAACCCTGGAAAAGTTCCATTTCACAAACCTGAAATGATACCTAAAAACTCAAATGGGAAAAGCTGGTGGGATGAAAATTCTATAGAAGATTTTTACCAAAGAACTAAAATTCTTTTAGTGAACGCTGAAAAATTTAAAACACAATTATTCGCTGTTGGAGAAAATAGTTGTTTTTTAAGGTACAGTAAACAAAAATATTATCGCACAACTCTAGAAAATCCTTACTTTTTAACTTGTCTAAAAGGTGATGCTGCAAGAAAACAAGCAAAAGAAGAAGGCTGCTTAATTGTTGAATCACCAAAAATGTCATATACAAGAATAAAAAGCATACTGACAGGGCTAAATACTGTTCAATAAAACCATAAATGTCTGCCTCCTTCTAAGTGCAAATCCTAATTTATCGGCGGTTTTATCTCAATATTAGGTACTTTAGTACCAAAAAATTTATAAATAAATGGTACTTTAGTACCAAAATGGCTAGTCGAAATGTACATTTAAACAAAATAAGAGAGCACCTGCAAGAATTAAAAGACGCGAAAGCAATAGGAATAGAACGCAGGCCTGCAACAATAGGATTTCATACGTCCGCTTGTGCCATAGATTTTTTAGAACTTTATTTGCACAAAAAAGGTAAATTGGAGCTTGGAGGGCAAATAAAACATGATTGGTTCAAAAGACCGAAAATCGGACAAAAAATAATTCCTTTAGCTGAAAGAAAATTAAAAATTGAATTTCAAAACAAAAAAGAAATATTTGAATTCCTTTATTCTCTAGAAGAAAAAAGAAACAAATTGATTTACGGCAGCTCCGCAAAATCCGATATTGAACAAACCCTCAATACTTTTGAAAAATACAAACAGTTGTTAAAAGAAATGCTGAATGAAGAAGGTGAAGAAATTGAAGAATGAAACAGTAACTGCAATCGCGTACTGCTATGACCTTCTTACATTTGCTTTTCAAAATAAAGAACTAGCCGAAAAAACAAATGAAATCTACTTATTTGGATCTTCAGTGAGGGGAGAGCTGGATAAAGGCAGCGACATAGATGTTTTCTTTGACTGTGATGAAAAAGATGAAGAAGACATAAACAAAATGGCGAACTCAGGAGTAATAAAGTTTGAGCAGTCAAAAGATTTTGAAAAATGGAAATTACTAAAATTCAAATACCCTTTTTCAATACAAACAGGAAACCTAAAAACTTGGGAACTTAAAACAAGCATTGCCAGTGAGGGAATTTTATTGTATAGTAAAAAAAAGATATTGGAAGAAGGCGAGAGAAAAACAATATTCACGATAAAATACCCTAAAAAAAAGAAAGAGTACATAAAAATAAAAAGATTGTTATTTGGGAGAACTGAGGAAGAATATGCCGGAAAAGGATTGATTCAATCCATTAAAGGAAAAAAAATTAGTTCAAATGTGTTCATAATACCTAAAGAAGAACAACCAAAAATGAAAGACAGGTTAGTTAAAGAAAAAATAGATTTTTCAATGAAAGACTTAATTGTCTTAGACTAGAATCAACCTTCAACACCAACTTTCAATAATTCATTCGCAACTTCACCATATATCTGATCCATTTCTTTAAATGGACTGACTATTTCTTTAAGTCTTTCTTGAGGAATTAAATCGTAAGCGCCAAAAACAAACACAACATTTTTCATTCTTTCAGGATTTTCTAAAAGCCAGTAAAGTTCGCTTTTCGTGATAGAATAATCTAGGTAACCAAAGACATTTCTTGGAACAAAAAAAACTGTTTTTTTATCACTTGAAGTTAAACGATTCATGAACTGGCCGGTTTTTGGCTCTGTGTTTCCAAAAAAATCTTGATATGCCTCTTCCCAATCAACTAAACCTCCAAGCTTTGTTAACGCAACATATGCATATCTATAATTAGTAATACCTAAACCATAATCTCCTTTAAACTCAGGAATTCTCTGCAAGTATTCTTCAACATCAATCACTCCTGACGACTCTGTTCTTAGTAATCTTATTTGTTCACTGTTTAACCCACTTAGTGATAATTCTTGTTCTAGAGAGGTTTTCTCTTTTGCTTGTCTTCTTGTTTGTTCTTCATAATTCAAGAATAAAGCTTCGTAAAATGCAAAAGCATTGCCTTTACCTATCGCACCTACTTGTTTTCTTAATTCTTCCGCTTTTGCTTCATTAAAGAAATCTTTAGGAATGAAAACAAAAGTTACTCTTCTCAAATATTCGGGATTGCTTAACAAGTATTTTAGTTCTTGTTCTGTTATCGCGCTTCCTTTATGGCTTGATGAAACTAAAAAAACAATACTGTTAGGCTTTCTTTCTGTAACTACTTTCATGAATTCTTCAGTGTTTTCTTTTGTTGACCCGAATTCTTCTAAATAAATTTCTCCGAAATGTTTTAGTTCTTTTAATGACTGGATTACTTCATAATTCCAGCCTCCTCTGCCTAACAAGTAATCTCCTGAGTAGTCTTCTTCATTTGTTAAGAATTCATCAATGCTCATAATTCTAGATTTTTCTTTTAATTGTTTAAGCGTTAACCCAAAAGAACTCAATCCATTATCTGTAAAATCATAAAGTTCAAGCATTTCTTGTAAAGATTGAGTTGTGAAAACTTGTTGTTCTGGGATTTGTGCTAGTTGCGCTCTTATTTCATCAACAGTTTTCCATCCAAACAACCAAGTAATTGCTCTAGTATACCAAGGAGGCGTTTCTTTTATTTTTTCTTGAGAGGTTGTTTTAATTTTTTCCTTAACATTTTCTTCTGGTGATTTCAGGATGTTTTGCAATTCAGGTTCTAATAGTAATTCATCAAGTTTTTTTTCAAAAATAACTTTTAAACTTTGATCGAAATGAGTGTTGTAAACAACAAAAACAGCATTATCTTTATTTTCAAAATAAACTAAAGGTTTATCCGCATGCTCTAATGCTGGCGGTGGTTTCGCTTGCTCTCTAAAAATATCTTGAGCAATCATCGAGAACTTATTTCTTTCTAGCTCAACATTGTTTAATTCTTCAACAAGAATATCTGCATCATCAAACAATCCAAAAGAACAGCGCATACTTCCAGGACCACAGGTTACTTTTGACTTTTCTTTGATTTCTAACCCTGCGGCTCTTAAAGATTTTTGTATAAGCTCATCGCTGTAACCTGATTGTTTCATATCTTCAATTATTTCAGGAATGTGTCTTTCGGGGAATACAAATCCTCGTGATAATGCGTTCACATATTCTCCTTCTTTATTTAAAATTGTATTGATAACTTTTTCTTGATCTGTTTCATGACGCATTCTTTCATGAACATCTTTATGTATCTGAATTGTTGCACCGTAATACTTCATTTGCAAGTAAGCTGTTTTTGGATTTGTAACTGTTGAAGTGGTTTTTGCATCGAAATTTAAATCTCTAAGTAATTCTCTTTCCGTTTCATAAATTTTAGAACCAACCCCTGACTGGTCGGAAAAAGAATCTATCTTGCTTAGTTCGATTTTTTCTAATTTGTTCATTAGAGAATAACTGAAAAATCTTTTTATTTGTGCAATTCCGATTTCTTTACCTTCTTTTACACCTTTAATCTCTACTTCTAACTCCCTTCTAGATAAAGGACTTCTCGCTAAAACTATTATTTCGTCAAACTGGTTTCCGAAGAATTCTTTTAATGACTTTTTCATTCTTTCTTCATAAAAAACTCTTAACCTAGTCAGATCAAATTCTTCTTTTTCTTCCAATTGTGGATTTGAATTCAAGTAAGCTTCAAATTCTTCTGCTAGACTTTCAAATCCTTCAATTTCTATAATTAATTCAATATTATCTCCTGCTTTTTTCGCTTGAACTAGCCAGTCTTCTCCAGTGAAAAGTTCTAATCTTTCGCTCTGCTTCTTGAAATTTGCGGCATCAATAAGTTTACCTTGCCCTTCTTCCCGTTTTTTCTGCAACCATTGAACCGCCAACAATCTAACTTCTTCGATAGGCATATCGGTGCTAATAGTGCATTCAATACTTCCAGGACTGCAAATTGCTTTAATTTTCTCTTCTTGCATTCCTTCACTTTTCAATGCTTGCGCTTTTAATTTGTTAAATTTCTCACCACTCATTCCGTATCTTTCAATTGCTAAATCTCTTAAATGCATTTGCCAATAATCAATTGTTCTTTGTACTTCTATCAAATACTGCTCAATTACTGAAGGCTGCACAACTTTTTCATTTAAAGACTTCGCTCTATTAACTGCTCTCTGCCTGAAAGCTTCAATATTTTTGAATTCTTGTTTGATCGCTTCGTCTACTTTTTCATCTCTGACACTTTTTAGAGATTTTTTCATTAAGCTCAAGTAAGATATAAACTCATAAGCTTGTTCTAAATCATGAAGGTGTCTTTTCGCAAAATCTGCATTAATTGTTGGGTGAACTATCGCTCTACCTAAATCAATAATTTTAACAATTCCATCATTTAGAAGCAATATGTTTTCACGATGAAGATCATTATGACTTATAGGTCTCTCAAGCGAGGCAAGACTTTCAACTGCTTTTTCTAAATTATCCGCTGCATTATCTGGAACTTCCATGTACATTCCTGGAAAAGCCTCCGTGTCAGAAGTTATCGCCTCGGTATAAAACTTCAAAGGTCTTCCTTCTAAGAATTCTTCAAGTAAACCAACTGGTTTTCCGTCCTTTGTTACTTTTGAATAAACTTTAACTAAATATTCTAAGCCTTGAGATCCTGCGGTGTATTCATTAATTGCTTCTTCTTGAACGCTTAAATCTGTTTCTCGGCTGAATACTCCCTCGAGCTGTTCTTTAAAAATTTTGAGTGCATAAACTTTTTCAGGGGTTGTCATTTTGTAAACTATTCCATAAATTCCAGAACTTATTCTTTCAAAACTAATTCCTTCAATTTGAACTCTATCATGCTCATACGGTGTTGCTTTGATTAATTCTTCAAGCGTAACTTTGCCAAGCAAAGATTCTAAAGGTACTTCTTTTGGAGTTTCTTCTACCTCTGCTCTTTCTGGAATTCTGTAAAATTCGGGGAATAAATCTTGTATTTCTTGGTTTGTATCAAATAAAGCGCTTAATTTTTGAGCAATTATTCTTTCTTTGTGATCTGGAGGCCAGAAACTTCCTACGAAAATTCCTTTATGTTTTAATAAATTATCGTGAAAGATTATTTCTACTAGTCCTGCTATTTTTGGATCTTTTCTTAACTCAACAAAATTGGGAGGTAAAGGTTCTTCACCTATTATTAAATCTGAAAATAAGTATTGTTCATTTTCCAGCCTTCCCAATTCTTGAACTGCTTTGTCAGGATCTTTAACAATGAAAGGTATTGCGCAATCAATACTTCCAGTATGACAAGAGAATTCTGCCTTGCCTTTTTTCTCTGCAGTTTCTTCAATTTTGTATTTTTTATAATTTCTTAATATTTCTGGAATTGCATACACGGAAATGTCCAATTCAGCATCGTTTAACATTGCGTCATCAACCATATCATATGCGCCGAAAACAAAAGTTACTTTACCTATTTTATTTAAATTATTCAGCATCCAGTTAAATTCTTGTGATGTGAATAAATGGGAAATATCTAGATTTCTTACACCGCGAGGTACGAAAAAAACAACTTCTATTCCTTCATTTGCGAGTTTTTCTAAAAATTTTTCTGTTGGAAAGAAATGAACGTCTATGAAGTGTTGAAGCCCAGAAGCACTAACTAAATCTAGGTATCTTCTTGTTGATAATCCTAAAGCGATGGTTTTTCTTGAAGCTTTATTAGGTTCTGATAGAGAGTATTTATCTAAGAATTCGTAAACATCCATGACTCCTGCTGAATTTTTTCTCAAATCATCTATTTCTGTATTCGTCAATCCTGCTTTGTTTAGTTCTTCTTCTAGATTTACTGGCTTGAAAAGTCCGGATAACATTAGTTTTTTTGGCTTTGGTAATTTTGGAATTGCAGGCAGTATTTTTAGTATTCTTGGATCTTCATTTAACAATAATGATAATTCGTATCTGATCTGTTCTTGTAAATCTAAATCTGCGGTTACATGAAAATCGATATCTATAGATCCTTTGTATGCACTTACGCTTACTAATTTATCTTCTTCTGCTGAATATTCTTTTCCTTCAAGCAATTTAGAGAATATGCCTTGAGTGTCTTCTAATTCCTGCAGTTTGATTGATTTTTTTTCTGCATCTTTAAAGTAAGACAATACACAGCTTATGCTTCCAGGACCGCACTCAACAGGAGATAATTTTTCCTCAACTCCTTCTAATGCTCTTTCTACTCTGTTTTTTAAAGCAATGAATTCTACAAATCTCAATTGTGTTTTTTCTCTAGCAATTTGGAACATCGCTCGAAGAAGTTCTTCCGCAGCAGATTCGGTTCTTCCAGCCCAGAATTGAATACTTCCTTGGTTGGTCAGTTGATTAATTAAACTTAGCAAATCTTGTTTTTTTTGGAAAACATCTTTTATTTGTTCTATTAATAAAACTTCAAAATTATTGTCTTGTTCTTTTGCAAACAATTCTTGCATTCTTAAAAAGTCTTTTTGTAAATTGAAAAGCGCAAAGGAATCTAGAATTCTCGCTTCAACAAAACTCTTTTCTTCTTTTGAAGCAAAATCTTTACCAACGTAATCGCCAATTCCTAAGTCTATTATTTTTAGTTGGCCTTCTTGAGTCCTCATG
>JACRAI010000098.1 GCA_016213425.1 archaeon
TACTTCAAATATTCCTGTTATTTTAACTGCTGCTCTTGCTGCTAACTTACAGTTATTTGCTGGCTTAATGGAGAGCTGGTTAGGACATCCTACATGGGTTGGAACATTCTCGCAAGGACAAGCGATTGCTGGTCTTGCATTTTGGGTATCGCCAGTTAACCTAGTAGAGGGGGCAATAAGGGGAAGCCTGGCTTCTGTGAATATTTTACAAGCTGTGTCTCATATTTTGTTTTATGTTATATTTTCAGTTGTGTTTGCAGTTTTTTGGGTGAAAACATCTGGCATGGATGCTGCGAGCCAGGCAAGAAATATAATCTCAAGTGGTTTGCAAATCCCGGGTTTTAGAAAGGATGAAAGAGTTTTAGAAAGCATTTTAAGTAGATATATAACTCCTCTGACAGTCATGGGTGGAGCTGCAGTTGGATTGCTGGCAGCATTGGCAGATTTGCTTGGTGCATTAACTTCAGGGACAGCGATTCTTCTTGGAGTAATGATTATGTATCAGTTTTATCAGAACATAGCGCATCAACACCAAGTTGATATGCATCCTGCGCTAAAAAAAATGATGGGATAGCCATCATCTTTTATTAGTTAAGGCTCTAGAAGCTTCTTGAAGATAGCTTCTTGTCAATGTTCAATTAATTCAACTTCTTCTTGAGAAATAGGGCCAGTAATTCCGACGTATGGTTTAGACTTCATTAACAAGAACAAAAAGATAATTTCTGATATCAAAAAAACTCTGTGCATTACCGCACCTTAAAAGGTGCGGTTTGTGAGTTTTTTGGATGCTCAGAAATGAAAACAGTAAAGTTTACTACTGCATCATAAATGATGCAGTTTTCATTTCTGACATAAAAACATATATTTAAAAATCAATTTTTTCTTCTATTAAAATGAAAGGAATGACTGTTCTATTTATTGTAATGGGTTTAAGCTTGCTGATTGCAAGTTTGTGGAGCAGTATTCCTGTAATAAAAAACTCGATACATGCAATTCTCGATCCTACAGCAGGAAAATTGATTGAGTGGAATGCTTATGTTGGATTTTTGATTATTGTTTTTTTGATTACGCTGGCTACGAGTTTAATACAAAAGTATACTACTGACCAAGAGACTTTAAAAAAACTGAAACAGGAACAAAAATTATTGCGGGAAGAGATGAAAAAGTATAAAGACAATCCAGAAAAAATGCTGGAGTTTCAAAAGAAAAGCTTGGAGATTATCCCTAAAACAATGGATATAACAATGAGGCCTTTTATCTATACTTTTGTTCCTTTTATCCTGCTTTTAAGGTGGTTTGGAGATTATTTCTCAAACAACGCCTTTAAGTTTTTTGGGGTTTTGTCTTGGTTCTGGTTTTATTTTTTGTCTGCTGTATTACTCAGCATTATATTAAGAAAAGTTTTAAAAGTTGAGTAAATCTATAAGATTGCAAAATGGCAGAGAATGAAAGATTAATGAATATTTTGATGTTAGAGCAAGAAAGCAAAAGGCTGGAAGAACAGTTAAATAGCATTAACCAGCAGGTAATAGAATTGATAAGTCTGCAAGGCAGCATGAATGATTTTAAAGAGACTAAAGAAAAAGAAATTTTATCACATTTTGGAAAAGGAATATTTTTTAAGTCAGAGATAACGGATAAGGATTTCTTAGTGAACATTGGAGCAGGAATTGTTGTTAAAAAAAGCCATGACGAAGCTATAGAGATTATAAACAGACAGGTTTTACAAATTGAAAAATTAAAAGAAAGTTTAATTGCGCAAATAGAGACAATTAATGCAAAGCTCGTTGAGCTTGTTGAAGAGTATCAGAGAGGGAAGGGATAAGAGTTAAAGATGAAAAGAGATGTGTGACATCTTATGAGCAAAAAACAGTTTAACCAAAAATTGAAAAATAAAACAACAATCGCTGTATTTTTAGTTTTATTAATAATTGGGCTAATAATCATCGCTCCTTATGTTCTTATAAATTCTAGAAGCAATATAAATACTGGAGATAATAACAAAAAGAACTCTAATTTTTCAGCATTACTAAATCTATCTAAAGACGAGTGCAATCTTAGTTTTTCTGAATGGTTTGAACAATACAATGAAAAATGGAACTTTACTAAAACTAATATAAAGTGTATTTTTGAAAAAACATGTAACGGAACATTTTATTATGAAATTATTATAGACTCTAAAGAAAATATTTTTCAGATTAATGCCACTCTTAGCAAGTATGGAAATATAACCTCTGTATCCAAAAGATTGTATAAATCCTTTATTTCATTTGAAAATAATGATATACACAAAATAATCAATTTTTACAACTCATCTTATATCAAAGAGATTAGTTTGCATATGATTAAATCAGACTATAATCGCACTATAACTGAAGAAGATTGGAACTATTGTGAAACTGATAATGACTGTGTAGAAATCGTTGCAGGGTGTTGTTGCCAGTCTTTTACTCCGGTTAATAAGTATTATACAAAAGAGTGGAATTTAAAAAATCAACCCAACTGCAAGGGGGTTGGTTGTATAGAGTGCTGGACACTAATACCAAGAACACCAAGATGTATCAATCACACCTGCGTGCATGCTACTCCTTCAACTTCTCCATGCGACATGCCAGAGTATAATTCTTGTAAAAATAA
>JACRAI010000093.1 GCA_016213425.1 archaeon
CCATCTGCTAAGCTGAATTTTTTATGAATTTTTCTTGCTTCTTTTTTAATTTTCGCTGCGTCTAGGCAAATATCTATGTCTAGCGAAACTATTTTTGCATGGCCGAGTATAAATTTTAAAGGTTCTGAGATTTTTTTATTCTCTCGTTCAAACTTATCAGCGACTTCTGCAATTGTTATTATAGAGCTCGCAATGAATTCCTGTTCAATAATTTCTTTAAACTTCACGCCTTTATCAGTTCCGCCTAAATATTCTATCCAGGCCGAACTATCTATAATATATTTAGTTTTCATCTTGGAAACTCATTCTATCTTCCTTTTCCCATTTAATGCCTTTAAATGCTCCAAACATAGATTTAGAAATTTTTGTTTTTTTGTCTACTAATTTTTTGATTACTTGGTCGTATGAAGACAAATTTTCACTTTTTTTTAGCCATTCTAAAGTTTGTTTTGTTGAGCTTGATACTTGTATAGTTGTCATAAGCTATAATTATAGCTATAACTATAAAAACTTTTCTTTTATCAATAACAATAAAATTTATAAATAAACCTCAACCTCACTTGTCTATGAAAGTAGCAATAATGTATTCTGGCGGTAAAGACAGCACTTTTGCTTTAGAACATGCTTTAGCAAAAGGATGGGAAATTCAATATTTGTTGAGTGTTAAGCCAACAAGAACTGATTGTTACTTATTCCATTATGCAACTGTTGAGCACACTCCTAAAATTGCTAAAATGCTTAATTTAAAGCATCACCTGGTTTCTTGTAGTATTGCAGATCCTGAAGGTGAAGCAAATTTAATCAGAGATTTTGTTAAGAATAACTTGGTTGATGCATTAGTTTTAGGTGGAACTGGTTTGCAAGAGACACAATTAAAAAGTCTTCAAGCAGCCTTAAGACCTTTAGGTGTAGAAGTTTTTGCTGCACATGCAGGTGAAGATCATGGAGTAGTATTTAACGAAATGCTTCAAAGAGGTTATGAAATAATGATTACTCAAGTAGCAAGTGACGGCTTGATGAAGTGGCTTGGAAAAGTTGTTACAAAAGATAATTTCAGCGAATTAGCAAGAGATTCTTTCAAGTATGGATTTCATGTTGGTTTTGAAGGCGGTTATGCAGATACATTTATTCTAAATTGTCCTTTATTTAATCAAAGATTTGTTGTTGAAGAAATGGAAGTCAAAAAAGAAGACGATTATTGCGGACATGTAGTAATTAAAAAACTAAAAATTGTTAACAAAGAAGTTGAAATTTTGAGTAATTAATTGTTCTTAGAATCTGAAGAGTTTCTATTTACTGTTTTCTTGGAGTTTGTGTTTTTTTAATCTTTTTCTGTTTCACTCCCTTCGGTCGATTTTACTTTCGGCCGCTTCAGCAGAATTAATCTTTTATTATACGCTGAGGCGGCTTCAGTAATTAATTTTGAGAAGCCTCGGCGTAAATTAAAGATCAATTACATATGAACTAATTTATTACATCAAAAAATAGAAATGTTTATATAGATAAACATAAAAGGTACATACTATGAAGGCAACAATTGTTTTGGATGACTCAGCTCAAAAAGAGCTCAAGGAATTGAGTAGTTATGATGCAATTTCAAAATCAAAGCTTATTCGAAGAGCTATAAAAGAATTATACCTTAAAGAAATGCGGGCTAGAAAAAACTTATTGTTCTTTGTAGATTTATATAATGAAGGAACAATAAACAAAGATATTTTATTTCTATTGCTGCCGAAAAAAGATGCAGAATCAGTTATAATAGGTTCAAAAACTGGTAGGGAGGCATTAAACTTTGCCAAAGACCTTGATTATTGATTCTTCAACAGTCTTTGCTCTTGAGAGGGCAGGATTGATACATTTTCTAAAAAAAATAAACGCAGAAATAATAATTCCTCCAGCAGTAAAAAAAGAAATATTACAAAGCAACAGTGTCTCTTTGCTAAATTATTTAAAATTGAAACCCCTTAATGGAAGAACATTAGAGAAATCAAGAACTTTAGAAAAATTAGGTATTGGTGCTGGTGAAGCTGAGTGTTGCTCACTTGCTGCAAATTTGGGTTTGAAATTCATAGTTTGCGATGATAGAAAATTTATTAGACAAAGATTTTTCTCCAATGACGCAGATTTAAAAAAGATAGTTATTGTGGGATTTTCTTTTTTTCTCCACCTCTTTCACAAAAAGAGATTAATAAAAGATGTTTGGAAAACTTTTAATAAAATAATTGATTTAAATAATTGGCAAAGAAGCGAAGTTCAAGTAGCGAATCACACATTTCTAAAAGGTCTAGGATATTGAACAAAATTTTTAAACAGACGATAATTCCAGAGCTTCATGCCAACAATTTTTACCGTTATCTCAATATTAATTAGTTTTTTCAGCACGTTGCTTATTTTACCCTATTGGATAAGAAGAGCTAAAGAACACGGTCTAGTTGGCAAAGATATTCATAAACAAAATGAAAAAGAAGTAGCTGAATTGGGAGGTTTAATTGTAACTTTTAGTGCAATTTTAGGAATTCTTTCTTATGTTGCTTTTGCGGTTTTCATATATCATAATAAAAGCCAAATGTTATACTTAATGAGTGCTACAACAAGTATTTTTATTGCATTAATAATAGGTTTGCTAGACGATATTTTAGGATGGAAAATAGGGTTAAGACAATATCAAAAAATGCTTTTAACTTTTTTGATCGCTCTACCAATAATGGTTGTTAATGTTGGAACAAGCAGAGTTCAAATACCCTTCATGGGTTGGGCAGATTTAGGAGTTCTGTTTCCTTTAATACTTATACCAATAGGTATTGTTGGTTCAAGCAATGTTTTCAACATGCTTGCAGGATTTAACGGTTTGGAAGCCGGAATGGGAGTTATAATTTTTTCTTCTTTAGGCCTAATTTCTTTCCTATTAGGAGAGCATGCAGCAGCAGTGATCAGCGGTTGTTTTGTTGTATCATTACTTGCATTTTTAATTTACAATTGGTATCCTGCAGTTGTTTTTCCAGGAGATGTTTTAACATTATCTGCAGGAACTGCAATTGCAATAATTGCAATTCTTGGAAACATAGAATTATACACATTAATCATGTTTTTACCACTATACACACTGGAATTTTTTTTAAAAATAAGAGGTAGATTCAAAAAAGAAAGTTTTGGAATTGTTACTAAAAATGGAATTGATTTAAGATATGACAAAATTTACGGGAACACTCACTTAGCAATTTGGTTGAATAAAACGTTATTTGGTAAAGCAACAGAACGAGGAGTTGTTTTAACCATTCTATTAGCTCAATTAATTATTAGCGCAGGAACAATTATCTACTTTTTAGCAATCAAGTATGCATACATTACTCATCCTTTAATTTAACATCTGCAAATGCACGCACCTTCAATAGTATAACTTAGTCTTGTTTGGCTTTTCACTGGCAAAGGCATGCATTCTATTCTTTTTTCTTCAAAAGGAAATTCTTGAAAGCTTTGAGTGCAACCACAATTTGATCTTACACAGGCAATTTTACTGCACTGCTTTTTTGCAACTTCTTTGGCTTTATTAAATAATTGGTCTTTATAAGTTATTAATAAATCTTCACAAGTTTCTGTGCTTTCAACAAACATGTAATCGCTAAATCCTTCAACTTCTTCACTTCTATAGTACTCACAAGCAGATTTCTCTCCTACAGATTTTTGCTCTTGTACTTTATACTCTTCTTGAGCTTTTGCTTTTGCTTGCTCAAATTTTTTTTCTTCTTCATTCTTTTTTTCTATTTCTTCACCAAACTCGTAAACGTAAGGTTTGTCTGATTTGTAAAACAAAATCATTTTTGATGAAGAAAAAGGGAATGTTAAGTTTTCAAAAGAAAATTTATCAGTTATCTTAATTTTTGTAAAAAACAAACCCGTATTCTCGCTTAATTCGAGAGTATTAAATTTTTTTTCAAAATTAGAGCTTAACAAGAACAAGTTAACACTCTTTGTTGCATTTTTATCCGTTAAAGCAAGCCTGACCTCATCCCCAACAACGGGCTTAGGTTTGTTAACTAACATTTCTGGACCTCCAACATTAAACGATTCAAAACTGCTTCGATCTAGAAATTTATATGTTAAATAATTGAGGTCTAATAGAGAGTTTTGGAATGGATTTGAGAAAACTGCGGGAATTACTAGCAATGCCAGCAGCAAGATCAGGATTTTTTTGTTTTTCATTTTATTTCTCTTCCAACTAAATATGGCTGAAGTAATTGGATATTTTTTTCTTTTTTTTGTGAATCTAGAGTTATTAAAAAAGCATTTTTAATTTGCTTATGCATGCTTAAGAATGCTTTTAGCCCTAGAAAATCATCTGATTTTAATTCTTTTTTAAATTTAACTTCAATAGGTATTGTTTTTCCTTCTTTCTCAAGAACAAAGTCTACTTCCCTCATGTTTTTATCCTGCCAAAACTTTATGTTCTTTTGCCCTGATTTAAGTATTTCCGCCAAGACAAAAGACTCCAATAAGAATCCCGCATCATCTCGGATATTTGCCGCATTAAAATTATTTATGAAATAATTTCTCACTCCAGTATCTATAAAATAAATTTTTGGTATTTTCACGAGCTCTTTATTTTTGTTTTTATAGAAAGGACGAACTGTTTTTATAAGATAAGTTTCTTCGAGTATTTCAAGATACTTTTTTAATTCAATGATGTGAAAAGAGGTGATTTGCGTTATTTCTTCATATTTTATTTTTTTTCCATTATTAACTGCTAAAAATTCGATTAGTTTTTTTACTCCCAAAATTTTTTCTATGTTGAGATATTCCACCAAATCTTTTTTTACGTATAAATCAAATATGCTTTCTAAAACAGATATTTTTTCTTCTTTTGTTTTTTTTAAAACAACTTCAGGATATCCACCAAACACCATAAACTCTGTCATTAAAGTGTAATATTCCTTTAAGGAAGCAGACAGTCCACGCCCTTCTAATTTTTTAATGTTATTTAATTTTTCTGCCAGTAAAGGTTTTCCTTTGAAAATTAAAAATTCTTCAAAATCTAAAGGATATATTTCATCAATAATTTTTCTACCTGCCAAAGATTCTTGAATCTGGTCTTTGATCGTTAAGGATGATGATCCGGAAGCATAAATTTTTACATTCGAGGTATTATCATAAACATTTTTCATAATTTTTGTAAGTGCAGGATATCTTTGAAACTCATCAAGAAACAAGTAAAAAAAATCTTTCTGATCATCATTATAACCGGTTAATCTTAGTGAGTTTATCAAATTTTCAAAACTGATTACTTTTTCATAGTTTGAAAATATATCTAAATCCAGAAATAAGCACTTGTTTGATTCGGATAAATGCACATATAATTCTTTTAGTAGTGTTGTTTTTCCAACCTGTCTTGCACCTATTAAAAAAGAAATCTTTCTACTATGTGCCTGTTCTTTCAACTTTTTAAAAACTTTTCTCTTCAACACCATATTCTGAAATTAAATATGATTTAATTTTAGATTACTCTAAAAATAAGTATTATTTATGAATAGAGTATTTAAATGTTTCTATTTAATTCTCATTCCTTTTTTTCCTAATTTTTTCATTAATGCTTCAGGATTCTGCATGTTTCCTTTCATTGCTTTTATTAATTTTTTGCTTTGCTTGTACTGTTTTAGTAATTCTCTGATCTCATTAAGTTTTACTCCACTTCCTTTGCTTATTCTTTCAGTTCTGCTTACATCAAGTTCTTCAGGATTTTCAAGTTCTTCTTTGGTCATGCTATCCATTGCATGCTTCCATAGCTTTAATTTACCTTCTTGAACTTCTAAAGCTTCTTTAGGCATTTTTAATTGACCAAAGCCAGGAATCATTTCAACTAATTTACTTATTGACCCCATTTTTTTCATAGCTTCCATTTGCTGGTAGAGATCAACTAAGTTAAATTCTCCCTTCAATAATTTAGTACTTAAATCTTTAGCCTCATCTTCAGTTATTGCTTCTTTAGCTTTCTCTAACAAAGCTTCTAAATCACCCATTCCTAATAATCTTCCAACAAAACCTTTAGGATTGAAGCTTTCTAAGTCCTCTGATTTTTCTCCAACACCTATAAATATTATTGGTGAACTTGTAATGGCACAAGCGCTTAATGCTCCTCCTCCTTTAGCTGTGCCTTCCATTTTTGTAACTATAACTCCTGTAACTCCGCA
>JACRAI010000100.1 GCA_016213425.1 archaeon
ATTATTTGTAAGGCCCAATCAATTTATCTTGTAGTTGAAAGTTTATAGTTTGGAGTTTACAGTACTTTAAACCGCAAACCCTGAACTACAAACTCCAACTACTCACTACGAAACTCGAGAATCACAACCTATTTAAAACAAAAATTTTCTTTGAAGTGTTATGAAATATGAATCATTAAAAGGCAAAGTTGTAATGATTACCGGTGCAAGCAGCGGTTTGGGTGAAGCGTTAGCTAGAGCTTTCATAGATAATGATTGTGTTGCTTACTTAAGCGCAAGAAGCAAAGATAAGCTTGACACACTTGCAAAAGAATTGGGTGATAATGCAGTTTCTTTACCTCTTGATGTTACTGATCCACAGCAAGTTAAAAGAGCTGCTGAAGCAATGGTTTCTCAACACAAAAGAATCGATATTTGGGTTAATAATGCTGGTGGAGAAAAAAAATCTTCATTAGAAGATTTAACTCCTGAATTATTGCATGAAATTAATGCTGTGAATTATTATGGTTTAGTTTACGGAACTCAAGCAGCTTACATGCAAATGAAAAAACAAAAAGAAGGAGATATTGTTCAAATACTTTCTACAAGTTCATTTACTTCACGTATAAATGAGTCTGCTTATTGCGCAGCAAAAGCTGCAGCTTCATTATTTAGTGAGAGTGTTCAGCATGAAGTAAGAGATTGCGGAATACTAGTGTTCCCAATATATCCTGGGGGTATGAATACTGAATTTTTCAAAAAAGCAGGAGCAACACTGCCTCCTGATTCAATGGAGCCTAAAGATATTGCAGATATAGTCCTTAATGCAGTTTCTCAGCCAAGAAATATAATTGTTGTTCCTAGAATATTTAGAAATAGCTGGAAAAAATAATTAATCAACGTAAGCGCTTAGAAGAGATAAATGTGTGCTTAGAACATCTAAACTTGATGTTACTTTTGCTTTAACTCTTTCTTTCATTCTTTCAAGATATAAAAGACCCACATTGGTCATTGCGTGAGTTTGTTTTTCAAGCACTCTTAAAGGCATATTTTTTAATGTTTCATTTACTTCTTTTTCTAAATCTTTAATATTTACTGCTGGAAAATGAAATTCAAAAAAAGATTTTCTGTGACCTTCATCAGCAACAATTAATTTTTCGTAAATTAAGTCACCATCTAAGTTAGCAATTAAATTTTCAGGAAATCTAACAATAATTGAGTAAAGAAAAACGTCATCATAAAACTCAGGCGTTTTTCCCTGAAAAAGTTGTGCTTTATAATTAAATAATTCTCTAACTGGCGCATCATTATATTCTTCTAGAGCTTCATGATAACTTTCTTTAAGAATTCTGCTCAATGCTTCAGTTCTTGTATTCATAATTAATTAGAATTTTTAAGTATTATTTAAAGTTAGTTGCACACTTTAAAAATAGGAGATAATAATAAAGTATCAACTTGTTTGCGATTCAAAGTATGCAGTTTGCAGTACTTTGATTATGAAGTTATCAAAGTCACACAGCTAACTTCAAACGATAAACTGCAAACTAAATCGAAACCTTTTTAAATAAACTCTAGTTCCTAACAGTACTTCTTACGAGGGAGATTAAATGTCAATCAATGATGTTTCAAAAACAAAATTAATAGAAAAGACCGCTGAAGAATTAAAAAACGTAAAAGAAATCAGTCCACCTGAATGGGCTCAGTTTGTAAAAACTGGAAGGCACAGAGAAAGACCTCCTATGAGAGATGACTGGTGGCATGTAAGAGCAGCAGCAATACTAAATAAGATGGCTCACTTTGGACCTGTAGGAGTTTCAAAATTAAGAACAAAATATGGTGGAATGAAGAGAAGAGGTCACAAGCCAGGACATTTTTATAAAAGCAGCGGAAATATCATAAGAAAAATATTACAACAATTAGAAAAAGCAGGTTTAGCAAAGAAAGTTGATAAAGGAGTTAGAAAAGGAAGAACAATAACTCCTAAAGGTTTATCTTTATTAGGAAAATCAAGTAGTGCTTTAACAAACAAAAATGGCAACGTATAAACCAGCAGCAAAAAAGAAAAGATTAGCCAAAAGAGCTAAGCAAACTAGATGGGCGCCTTACTGGACAGTACCTAAAATTTACGGTAAAGGCAGAAGAGTTCACCCAGGAAGGCACACTGTAATTAAGAGAAGCTGGAGAAGAACAAAACTAAAGGTATAAAGGTGAATTTTTATGACAGAAAGAACTTATGTTATTCCATTAAGAAAAGAATGGTTAAAAGTATCAAGGTATAAAAGAGCTAAAAGAGCCGTAACAGGAGTAAGAAGATTCTTGAAAAGACACTTTAGAGTTCCAGTTGAAAACGTAAAAGTAGGTAAATCACTAAATGAAGAAATATGGAAGCACGGAATAAGAAATCCTCCATCAAGAGTTAAAGTAACAGCTGTAAAAGATGCTGAAGGAGTTGTAAGAGCAGAATTATTCGGTCACAAGTTTGAGCAGCCAAAAGAGGAAGCTAAAGCAGAAAAACCAAAAAAGGAAGAACCTAGAAAAGAAGAGCCTAAAGCAGAAAAGAAACCAGTAAAGAAAGAAACAGCTGCTGAAGAAAAACCTAAAGCTGCCAAGCCTAAAAAAGAAGAGAAAAGTGTTGAAGAAAAGGTAAAAGAAGTGGTAAAACAAAAAAATAAAGATCCTGCAGTTAAAAAAGGCGAAGCAAAAATTCAAGCAGAACTTAATAAACTAGACCAGCAAACAGTCCAAGCAAGCGCTGAATAAAACAATTAACTCTTCTATTTCTGTTAACTGTTTTTATTAGCAATTTACCTCCCTACGGTCGGATTTTACTTTCAGAAATCTTGGCAGAACAATAATTTAAATTTGGGCCAAGACTTCTTCAAAAAAATTAATTAAGATAGATTTTGAGGACTCGGCCGCCTAAAATAAACGGATAATTGCGGACGAGTCTGAAAGTTTAATCGACCAAAGGGAGTGAAACCTCTAAAAATTATATCTGATGACCCTTTTCCGATTAATTTCTTAGAAAGAATTAAAAACTACAAATTCAAGATAATTAGTATAAAATAAAAAAAAGGTGATATTTATGAGAGCAGACTCATGGCTGCATTATTTTTGTGGAAGTATATTTGGAATAGTTGCAATAGCACACTTAACTAGAATATTGTTAAACTTGCAATTAATTTTAGGAAGCTGGAATGTTCCTATCTGGCTTAGTGGTTGGGCAGTAGTACTCTTAGGAGCATTATCTATCTGGCTGTTTAAAACTGCATGATGTGTGTATTTGTACACAGCAAATTATTTAAATTAGACTCAGCTCGATAGTTTTATGGAAAAAGAACTAAATCTTGAAAGTATCGCAAAAGGCGCAGTATCAGGACATAATTGGGCTCAAAATTATGTTATAACAGATGAAGTAAGCTGGAATAATTTATGGAGAACAACATATTCCAACACAACACCAATGCCTGAAATGCCTAAAATTGATTTCAGCAAAGAAATGGTGTTAGCAATATATTTAGGCAAAAAGAACACCGGTGGATACAGCACTTTTGTTGAAGGAGTTTACGAGTATGACGACAGAGTATTAGTTAGCGCCAGAGAAACAACACCACAACAGGGAAGAAAACTATTGATGGTTTTAACAGCACCATACACAATAGTAAAAACAGAAAGAGTGAACAAAGAAGTAAACTTTGATATTTCAGAACTTGATTAAAAAATGGGAATAACAAATGAAAAAAAATGAACTTCCAATATTTACAGTAGATCTGAAAGAAGGAATAAACGGTTATGATGTAAAAAGCGATCTTGAAAAGTTAGCAAGTGATATTTCTATAATTGTTCATGACTACAAAAATTTAAAAATGCAATTAGTTAACGGAACTACTAGTAAAGAAACATATGAAAAAGTCTTTAAAGGAGAGATAGAGTATCAAACTAAAATTATCAATAATATAAACACAGGCAAACGTGAAGTGCAAGAGTGGGTTGAATTAAAACCTGCACAAGTTCCAGAAAACTTGCAAGATAAAGTGAAACGCATCTATTTATCACCAACACATTGGTTGACAGATTAAGAAAAATAGAAAACGACATAAATTAATTATAAATTGTGTCGTTTTCTAAATAGTAAGCGACATAATCAATATAACTAATTTCTGTCGCTTACCAAAAACAAGAACAATTTATAAACACAATTTCTATTTATTTCTTTTATGGAGCTTCCATTTAAGTTAGAAAATCATGTTGAAGAAAGAATTGCTAAAGATAAAACGTGGATTGAAGGAGTCATGTGGGGGGTTCCTAGAAAAGGCCACCCTGAAGGAAAAGTAATACTTCACATAAAAGAAGTTCTTGATAACGTAGATAAATTAAGAATTGATGAAAAAACAAGACAAAAGCTAAGAGTTATTGCACTAATTCATGATTCATTGAAATATAAAAGTGACACAGATAAATCAATTCATGCAGAAAACAAGCACGCAGTGTTTGCGAAAAGATTTGCAGAAAAATATACTAAAGATCAAGATATTCTTGAAATAATCGAGCTTCATGATGAAGCATATTTTTCATGGAAAT
>JACRAI010000014.1 GCA_016213425.1 archaeon
AAATTATTGAAAGAAGAAGAGAAATCAAGAAAAGAAGAGTTATCTCTTAATGGTTTATCAATAGAGAATGCAAGAGTTAATGCAGAACTTTCAGCAGTAACTAATGAGTTTGGCCAGTATACAAATGTTCAATTGATTGATGATAAATCTGAAGAAGAACTCAAGAAATCAATACAAAACTTTGAAAGAACTATTGCAACAATAGGAAATGTTAATATGAAGGCTTTGGAAATTTATGATGTTGCAGAAAAAGAATATGGGGGCTTAATCGAGAAAAAAGACAGTTTATCAAAAGAAAAAGGAGATATAATGAATTTAATGCAAGAAATAGAAGGAAGCAAATCTGAATTGTTCAAACAAACTTTCGATGTTGTAAATAAAAATTTCCAAGATATATTCTTAAAATTGTCCTCTAAAGGTCAAGCGTATCTTGAGCTAGAAAATCAAGAAAAAATATTTGAAGAAGGATTAAAAATTAAGGTAAAACTAACTGGAGATAAATTTTTAGACATAAGAAGCTTGAGTGGTGGAGAAAAAACAATGACTGCGTTGGCATTCTTATTTGCAATACAAGAACACGAGCCTGCAAGCTTTTACATACTTGACGAAGTTGATGCGGCGCTTGACAAGAAAAATAGCAGTCTGCTCGCAAAATTAATCAAACAGTATTGTGATAGAGCGCAATATATAGTAATAAGCCACAATGATAATGTGCTTACAGAAGCAGATGTAATTTATGGTGTATCTATGAAGCCTGAGGTTGGAATCAGTCAAGTAGTAAGCTTGAAAATGTAGAATGAAAAAAGAAAAAATTCTAGTTCTATGTGCTCACAATGATGATCAAATAATTGGGTGCGGAGGTACTTTTGCCAAATACGTGGGTGAAGGCAAAATAGTGAAGACTGTGATTTTTTCTTTCGGAGAAAGCAGTCATCCACACTTCAAGCCAGAAATAATAAAAAAAGAAAGAGTTAAAGAAGCAATAGAGTCTGACAGAGTTTTGGGTGGAAAAAAGATAACTTTTCTAGGCTTAAAAGATGCACATTTCAAGCAGGAAATTAAAGAAAAAAACATTAAAGAAAAATTAATTGCTCTTATTGATAAAGAAAAACCTGACAAAATATTCACTCATAGTGACGATGATTTTCATCCGGATCATAATGAAGTTTATTTTCTTGTTAAACAATTAGTTGAAGAGGGCAGCGTTAACTGTGATGTTTACTTGTTTGATGTTTGGAATGTTGTAAAATTAAAAAAAAGAAACTTGCCTAAACTTGTGGTTGATATAAGTGATACTTATAAAATAAAAGTCAAAGCCTTGCAAGAACACAAAACACAATATAATCTTCCCGGAATAATAGGACTAAGATGGAAAATGTTCATGAATGCTTTAATTCAAGGCTGGAATCATGGATGTAAATACGCAGAGGTTTTTTACAAGCTCAAATGAGAACGATCCTTATTTCTTCTGATTGCTTTCTGCCTAGATGGGATGGTATAGCAAAATTTTTGTCAGAACTTATTCCTGAAATAAATGATGAATTCAAAATAATTCTTGCAATTCCAGATTTTGGCAGAATTCCTAAATATAAAAATGTTGAAGTTCACAAGTTTCCTTTAATAAAAATACAGTTTGGAGATATTTTTTTTTCAAAAGTTAACAATTTTGAGATAAAAGATTTGGTTGAACGATGTGATTTTGTTTTTAACCAAACTTTGGGGCCCATAGGAATGAAAGCAATAAAATACGCCAAAAAAATTAACAAACCAGTTATAGGTTACGTGCACAGCCTTGATTGGGAGTTAGCGAGCGAAGGAGTTAAATATTTTAAATTGCCAGTAAAAATTTTTATGAAGCTGTTAGTTAGAAAGCTTTACAATAAATGTAATCTTTTATTGCTTCCTTCAAAAGAAATGGAGGACCTGTTAACAGTTCAAGGAATCAGATCAAAAAAAGATATTGTGAAATTAGGAGTTGACACTAAGCGTTTCAAACCTGCAAATAGAACTAGTGCAAAGAAAAAAATAGGTCTTAATCCTTCAGATTTTGTGATAGGATTTTGTGGTCGTTTAAGCAGGGAAAAAGATTTACCTACATTATTTGAAGCTTTTAAAAAAGTTAACAAGAAATACAAAAACACGAAATTATTGATCATAGGTGAAGGACCTCAAAGAGAAAACTTAAAACATCCTAATGTGATCTTGAAAGGATCAAAAAATAATGTTGTTCCTTATCTTCAAGCAATGGATGTTTATGTTTTACCTTCTTTAACTGAAACTAGCAGTCTTTCAACAATGGAAGCAATGAGTTGCGGCTTACCAGTAATTGTAACTCCTGTCGGCAACATAAAGGAATATGTAATTGATAAAGAAACAGGATTATTGTTTCCCAGAGGGGACGTTAATAATTTGAAAGATAAAATCAAATATTTGATGAAGCGTGAAGAATTAAGAACACAATTGGGAATTGCTGCCAGAAAAAAAATTCAAGAAAGACATGATTGGAAGAATACTGTGACAGAAATTAAAAGAATACTGATGGAATTTTAATCAAACTGTGTTCATCTAGTTTTTTCAGGTGTGTCTTTAATTATTTTTATCGGTTTTACTCGCGTAACGCTCGATTAGACTCTCAGCTGTCCTGCAAATTAACAATTTACTTTTAGGCAGGGCGTCTTCAAAAAGTATTGTGCAAATTCTTATGAAGACTCGCCAACAAGAGTAAACTTTTATTTTTTGGCGAGTCTGAAAGAAAAATCGAATGAAATGAGTGAAACTGCTAATAAATAAAATTTTAAACGAATTTGCTTAAACTAATTCATAAAAATAAAAAAAGTTTGCATTAAAATAATGCGTATATGAATGGGCTTACATAACTGCTTTGGCCGAATATTATTAATACTCCGACAAATACTAGCATTAAGACTATTGGTAACAGCCACCATTTTTTTCTTTCATTCAAGAAAGCCCAAAAATCACTCAATAGTTGAAATCTTGTCATGACTGATTGAATTAAACAGTTATTTTTATATTTTTCTATTTTTGTCAATAACTTAATAAAGATAAATTAGGCCGTATTTTTGTGTACACAAAAGAACAAGCTAAAAAATTATTAGAATTGATAGTTGTTGATAAGCGTAAAAAGCCAACTTATTTATCAAAAGATTTGTTATCAACTGAAGAGCTAATTTTAACTTCTGGAGAAAAAATTAAGTCTACGTATGAAACATTCTGGTTAGGCTTCATAGATGAACAACCACAAGTTAAATGGGCTCACAAATGCAAATATATTTTCATTCACAGGGATACAGGCCAGTTTTATGAATTAAAACAAAAATGGCCTTTGAAAGAAGCAAATGATTTGTTGGATTTGCTGTGAACGATATTTTGATAGAAATATTTAAATAAACTAACAACTTTCATATTTGTATGGAATATAAAAAACTAACTGGTGTTGAAAAGGTTATTGTAGCTCTAAATGTGGTTTCCATTGTAGCTGCCACAGCGTTGTTCATAATTGTAACATTAAGAATTCTAGGATGAACAAAAAAATAAAATTACTTCAGCAATTTACTACAATTATAGATTATTTGTCCTTGATGTATTTCTCTGTACAAACCGTAAATGAAGGAACAAGTGATTTAGTGTCTCTGTGGTTGGTGTATATAATAGTAGTTTCAAGGCTTCTTGAAATGATTTATACTATTTTAAGAAAGTATGAATAAAACTTTAATACTCCAAAGCAACAGTTGGTTCAACCATTTCAAAAATCATTTGGCAAATAGACATTATGTAATGTATAATCATTAGTTCTTCTTTGGAAAAATTCTTGTAATTCTTATTGCTTGTCTGAATTATATCTGTTCTTATTTTATCGATTGTTTTTGCTTTTTCTTTATCAAACTTGTAAAATAATTCATGATATAATCTTAACATCTTACCTAATGTTTCATATAAATCTATAATTTGCTTAGAAACCTTCAAATTTTTATTTTGCATCAAGAAATCAAACAAGTACTTGTATTGATCTGCTAATTGCTCTAATTTTTCAACAATCAAATACATAAAATGCATTCTTTCAGGCTTTTTGAATCCTAATTTACTTAAAGATCTAATACAAATAGCAGTGAAACGATTATTGCTTTCTTCCAAAAATCTTAAAGGCTTAAGCTCTTCATACTTTTGAGATTTAATAATAGGTAAAGATTCTTCAGCCATTTGAAGCAACAAATAAAAAACTCTTTTCAATGCAGGATCAAATTTATCTCTATCAACCCCTTCAATATCTTGAAGCACACAAAAATTTCTTGATTGATCAAAAATTTCCAAACCACTCATTTCTTTGCCTAAACAATTCTGAATTTCATTCAAAGAAGCTGTGTCTTGAAATTTAGCTTTAATCTCGTCGTATCCTGCTTTGTAAAACGCTTCAAGAAACCTTGACAAGTAAGGGCCGAACTTATTTATTTCAATTTCAATAGATTTCTTTTCAGGTTCAGAAGCAGATAAAATCCTTAATTGATCTCCTTTAATCTCTACTTCAACCTCGTCCCCTTTCTTAAGACTATTCTGCTTAGCCCACGGAGCAGGCAAAGATACCATTAATGTAGCCGCCCCTTGCTGAACTATCTTTCTACGCATATCCATGATTAAATTAGAACTAATATATAAATATTCTTATGGTTTATACAATTTATACTAGAATATAAACTATAAGAACAAAATATATATGGTTTATACCTATTATATGTGTTATCAAAACAAAACGTGATCAAAACGATCATAACGGAGGAAAATAAAATGGAAATGAAACAAAAAATAACGAATTTGGCTCTGGCACCTTTAGGAAATTCAAATACAATTGCAGGAGTTCTAGGTCTTACAGGAATCGCAATGGGAGCTTATCACGGGTACTGTGCTAGCAAAGGAGTGCCTGTCGGAGATATGGAAGTTACGCTAAATTATTGGCCTGCAGCGGCAAGCGGAGCATTCGGAGTAATGGCTGGAACTGCATTAGGTCATATGTATCTTTGTATGGAAGGATTCATTGACAAGAAAAAACCTCAACATAAATTAGAAAAAATTCTCTGCGGATCTGCTGTTGGAGGATTAGCCGGAACAGCATACGGCGCAGGAGCAACTGCAGTTGGTTATGGCTTAGGATATTTAGCGGGAGGTATGTAAAATGGATACAGATAAGTTAGATGGAATTGTTGCTTTGGCAACTGTTGGTTCAACAGTGCTAGGAAGTTTTGCTTACGGAATGATGGATGCAAAAGGAACTCCATTACCCGGAAAAGAATATGTAATTCCAGCAACTGCATTTGGCGCTTTTTATATGGGACAAAAATTTGGTCTGCCAGATAATGGTAGCGGTTTCGGAGGAACATACTTGATGGGAGCAGAAATAGTTGGAGCATCACTTTACGGTTTAGGATATTTAATAGGAAAGGTGAACTAAAATGAGTTTAGGAAAAGTAATTGATGCATTAAGTGTCCCAATAACGCATCCTGTTGCAACTTTTGCATTAACGAGTTTAGCGAGTGTTGCTGGAGGGGTGTATCTTGGTTACTGCAGTGCTAAAGGAACGGACGCAAATTTAGAAAACGTTCTCAAGTATGGTCCTGCAGTAGCGCAAGGAACATTCGGTTTTCTTAGCACTGGACTTTTTGTGAGCTTACTTTACACAAGCAGTAACTCAGATTACAAAAGAGCGGCAGGAATTGGTACTTTTGCAACAATCGGCGGAGCAATGAGTGCAGGCATGGGCGCATTAGAAACTTTTGTAGGTTACTCGATAGGTTATACTTTAGGACACATGGGGGCGAACTAACTCTGAGAAAGTATGAAGATTTGTATGATTGGAGGTAAATAAAATGAATAATGATAGTTTAGAACAAAAATTAAAGCAAAGAGAATTGTTGAGCTTAATTGGTAAGGATTCTAATGATAATAGTTTTGAAGTGAGGTATTATGATACTGGCCAGTTTTGGATTAAAGGAAAAAAGAAATCAGAGAAAAGATACATGGAATGCAAGAGAAGAATTAGTGAAGAAGTTTTTGAAGACTGCTATATTATCTATTCTCCGAGTCACGGGCTTGATTCCAGAGTTTATGATTCTGTAGGATGTATGAATGGTGGTACCGGAGTAATGGATGGTGCGGAAGAAATGTATTCGAGTGCTGTGCGCTTGCTGCAAGAAAAAGGATTGGATGTTGATCAATATACTGGAAAGCTTCAAGATAGAACTGCTGAAGAAGTTGCTATTGATGAATTTGTTGAGGACTTGCATAATATTTTTGCTTCAACAAAATGGAAAAAGCACGAACATCCTTTAGAATATCTTCCAGTTGTTCTTGCCGGTCATGGCAATATTCCTCCGTGGGCAGTATTTCATCCACAGTTTGCAGCACAGATTGCTAAAGATTTTGTTTTTCCCTTTCATGAAGAAACAGGGTTTAGTTTAAGCAAAGGAAGAAGAAAATTGGAAGAGCAAAATTTAATAGAGAAAAATCCTGGAAAATATGTTTGTTTGTTGAAAAAAAACAGTTATGAAAGAGATAAGGATTTTGTGCAAGTGATAGATGCTTTCTTTTTTAAAAAAGAAAATCTTGATGCGTTCAAGAAAGGAGATTATAAAGTTGGCTCGAAAATTCCTTCAATGGAAGATACTGTTTTCGAAATAACTTATATTTTTGAGTGCGGAAAAAAGAGCGTTCACTTTAGTGAGCACAAGTTTGATATGGATTACTTGAGACGGGAAGGTTTGCTTGAAAGCAGGAATGGAGGAATGTATTTGAAAGTTGAAGATCTGAAAAAGAATGAAGAGGGAGAATTAATTCCTAGAAATTTTTGGATCTTGAACGAAAACTTTTTTAAGACTTTAGAAAGACGGGCGGACTTGCCTTTATACATACTAAAGTAGGTTTAAAAAAGTTGCTAAAGGTATATAAAACATACAGGAGGAATGAAATTAAATGGGAAAAATATTGTTAGGATATAGTTTATTTGCACTTGCTTCTGCAGGAAGTTGTGCTTACGCAGGTTATTGTAATGCTAAAGGAATTCCTTTAGATCACGAATTTGCATTAAAGTATGGTCCTGCAATTGCTCATGCAGCAGTAGGAGCGCCCCCATTTTTATTTGGTGTAGGAGATTACGTGCTTAGTAAGGGGAGATATCAAGCAGAAGGAGGTGTAGGAGTTGCTGTTTGTATTTTGGGCGGAGGAGCCCTCCTAGGTGCAGGGATTCTTGAATCATTAGTAGGTTATGGAATAGGTTATGCTGTTGGAAAGGTGAGCTAAAATGAAATTACAGGATATTGTTAAGCAAACAACAAGATTTCAAGAAAATGATGAATTGTTTATTGCTGAATTCAATAATGGTTTTCATGTTGTTTATGAAAAGGATGAAAGAGGATTGAAGTATGCTTTGCTTCCTTTAGTTAGCAGAACTAGAGGTTTTTTCGCCAATTATTATGGAACTAATTTGGCAACTGGTGAATCACAAAGTTTTTCCGGGAAAAACTGGGAAAAAGTTAGCGAGCAATTAGGGACAAAAACAACAAGATTGCATGAACTTGAAGATAAAACTTTAGAATTGTATGATACGTTAAAGAATCATTTAGGTGTCAGAAAGATAAAGACTAGAAATTGGAGCGAAGCATTAGGAGGATTGGCTTGGTCGGTTAGTTTGCCAGTTGCTAAGCCTTTTGTTTTGGTTTGGAGAGGATTGCAAAGATTAACTGGGGCAAATGCTGAAGCAAACATTTATGATGTCCCGTTAGTGTGTGCACCAATAATTTTTGGCCATTCGTTATATGAATTGGTTGCGCCTTCACAAGATTTCTTCCTTAAAATATTTAACAAGAAATCATTACATAAAAAACCACAAACAAATACTGATGTTGCAATAGATTTCAATTTAGGCAAAGCAAATCCTAATAAATGTTTAAGTATTGATTTTATTTTTCCAGATGGAAATAAACTTTTTTATTGGCATATTAATGGAGGTAATGCGTGTTATCCTTCTGGAACTGAGTACCAAGATGCACCTTTGTATTTCACTGAAACTCAAGAAGTTATAGATGATGCATCTAATCTTTTAGCAGAAAAAACAAAGCTCGAAAAAGATCACAAAGATTTTGAAGAGCAATTGAAAAGTGTAAATCACGAAGAATTCTTGAAGTGGGATAATTTCATAGCTTAAGCGATTTTTTTGTTTTTCTTATTTTTTAGTTTAATAAGTGACTAATTTTATTTCGGGAATTCTTTCATAATGCTTTTTGTTTTCTGTAACAATAGTATTTACTCCGTGTGATAGTGATATCCCTGCAATAAGGTAATCAGAATTTTCTATTTTTTCTCCTTTTGATATTAGTTTTCCCGCTATTTCTCCTGCTTTAAGAGTTCCATTTCGGTTTAAGTGTAAAATAGTTAGTCTATCTGCTAATAAAAATACTTTTTCTAAATGTTTATCAATATCTTTGTTGTGAGCGTAAATTCCTACCACAAGTTCAAAAATATTGATTTCTGTTGTGAATAATAGTTTTGTTCTATTTTTTTCAAAAAATTGTACTGCTGCATTTTTATTTCTTAAAAAGTCTATTAGAATTGTAGTGTCAAGCAACATTTTATTTTAGTTTTTTTATTAATTCGTTTGTTCGTGTTCCGCCACGCATTGATGTGATTGCTTTTTTCATCTTTTCTCCTTCTTCTTCAGTTATGTCGCTCCATGCTCCCGCTAAATCCATTATGTTTCCTTTTGTTTCTGTTAATCTTCTTAGTTCATCTGAAAAGCTTTCATTTCTGGATTTTAAAGATTTTAATTTATCGTATACATCGTCCATTATAGATATTGTTTTAGTTCCCACATGGTCTGTGTATGTGTACATGTATATATATTTTTCGGCTTGGGTTTTATCTTCGCTTAAATCGTTTTTAACGTGTGTTTTTATTTTCATGAAAAAGTATAGCGATCTATTTTTTATATGTCTTTGCTTGAAATGCTTGAAATTCTTTCAAAAAAATTGAAAACTTTTCAAAAAGTTTGTATGTTTTTTCAAAAAAAGAGGTATTTTCTGAAAATCTTGCAGAAAAATTGAAAGATTTTCAACGTCAGCTTTTGTTTTTTAAAGTTTTTCTTTTGAGGTTTCACTCCTTTCAGTCGACTCTACTTTCAGACTCGCCAAAAAATAACAGTTCACTCTTGTTGGCGAGTCTTCACAATCAATAATGAGGAATCGCCAGCCTAAAGTAAAACATCAATCTGCTGGCGATTACGAAAGTCTAATCGAGCGCCAGCGAGTGAAATCGCTAAAATTATTTTGTTGATATTATGAAGTGAAGTAATTTTTTAATAAAATAATTTTTTTACTAGTTTCTTCAACGCGCAAATTTAGAACGATTGATTGTTTAATCGCTTGCTAGACTTTCGCTGTCCCATAAGTGTTGCGGATTGTCTTCTCTTTTTATTAAGAAATCGCCCATTATTAAATAATCTATTCCTGTACCCATCATGCATTTGTATGCTTCGTAAGGTGTGCAAACAATTGGCTCACCACGAATATTAAAAGAAGTATTGATTAGTATTGGTATTCCAGAATATTTTTCGAATTCTTTTATTACTCCGTAATATCTTGAGTTTTGTGTTTTATTTATTGTTTGTAATCTTCCAGATCCGTCGACGTGTGTTACGGCAGGGATTAGTTTTCTTTTTTCTTCTTTGATAGGATAAACAAATAACATAAATGGTTCGTCTTTTTTGTCCATTTCAAACCAATCGAGAGCATCTTCTTCGCTGATCACTGGAGCGAATGGCCTAAACATTTCTCTGTGCTTGACTTTCGCGTTCAATATATCTTTCATTTGTGTATTGCATGCATTACTTAGAATACTTCTTGATCCTAAAGCTCTAGGTCCCCATTCCATTCTTCCTTGGAACCATCCTATGACGTTGTTTTTGAATATTAATTCTGCAGTTTTCTTAATTAATTCTTCATCGCTTTTGAATCTGTAATGAATTATTTCATTTTTTTCTAGGAATGCTTGGATGTAGTTATTAGAGAATCCTGGACCTAAATAAGGACTGTTGAATTCTTGTTTTCTTGAATTTCCTAAAATTGTGTTGTATGCATAAAGGGCTGCGCCCATGCTTCCGCCTGCGTCGCCTGCTGCAGGATTAATGAATATTTCTTTGAATGGTGTGTTTGCTTTTATTTTTCCATTAGCAACACTGTTCAAAGCAACTCCTCCAGCAATGCATAAATTATCTGAACCTGTAATTTTGTGCAAGTGATTTAGCATTTTGAACATTACTTCTTCAGTTATTTTTTGCAGTGAAGCTGCAATATCTTTGTGTCTCTGTGTCAGCAAGCTTTCTTTAGTTCTTGCAGGGCCGAATAATTCTTCAAACTTTTTACTTGGCATTGTTTTCTTGTAATGAAATACAAAATAATCCATGTTTAGTGCGTAACTTCCATCTTCTTTTATATCGATTATTTTTTTAAATTCCTCATAATAATTTGGTTTACCATAAGGTGCTAAACCCATTACTTTGTACTCTGAATTGTTAACCGAGAATCCTAGAAATGCTGTTACAGTGCTGTAAAGTAATCCTAATGAATGAGGGAATTTTAGTCTTTTTATTATTCTTATATCATTTTCTTTGCCGTAGCCTAAAGTTGTCGAATCCCATTCGCCTATTCCATCAACGGTTAATATTGCTGCTTCTTTGAATGGTGAAACTAGAAATGATGATGCTGCGTGAGTCATGTGATGTTCAATATAAAACACGCTTTTTTTATATTTTAATTTTTTTCTTATTACTGCAGGAAGCCTTAATTTTTCACTCAGCCAGTTAGGCATTGCTTGAAAGAACATAGGAAAAGATCGGGGAAACATTTCAATATGTTGATTTATTAATCTTTCAAATTTTACTAAAGGTTTTTCGTAAAAAGCAACATGATTAAGCTCTTTAACTGTTATGCCTGCTTCTTTCAAGCAGTACTCGATAGCTTTTATTGGGAAGCTCGTGTCATGTTTTTTTCTTGTGAATCTTTCTTCTTCGGCTGCAGCTATAATGAGTCCATCTTTTATCAAACATGCTGCACTGTCGTGATAATAACAACTTATTCCCAGCACATGCATTAAAACATCCTCTTGTATTCTTCTCTAGGTTTAGTGATTGTTTCTTCTTCAATCCAGTAAGAACTCGATCTATCGGGATTTAAATCTAGAAATTTCTTTCCCATAATTTTTGCGCTTATTGAAGTGAAAGCCACACCAGTAAAGTAAACAATCAGTAGAAGAATACAATTCACTACTTTTTGAATTTGTTTGCCGAACCATTCAATTTTGCTGGTTATAGGTTCAAAAAGTTCTTTTAAGTCACTCCAAATTCCCATATTGAAATGAACAGGGGGTTAACTTTTAAATTTTATTAAAAAACAAATATTTTTCAATATGAAGATAATAAGAACGTTTTGTGGTTTATTTTTCCTGCTTTTTGTATTTTATTTTAACGATTCCTTTTTTTACCTATTTCACTCGCTAAACGCTCGATTAGACTCTCAGCCGCCCTACAATCAAAAATTTAATTTAGGCAGGGCGTCTTCAAAAAGGATTGTGCAAATTCTTATGAAGACTCGCCAACAAGAATAACTATTATTTCTTGGCGAGTTTGAAAGTAAAATCTGAGCTGGGCGAAGTTAATCGAAGATAAGAATAGTTTAGCTGATTTGCATTTAGTTCATAATTAATACACTTAAAAGCTTATAAACCTTGTTTTGTTAATGTGCTTCATGCCAGGAGGATTATCACCAATAAAGTTTGAACAAAAGAAGAAAAGACACAATCCTGTAATTCCTTTTGTTGTAGAAACTGAAAATAGTTACCAGTTTAGAAATATAAATCATTTAGGAAGATTGGTCGGTGTTGATTTTGATAAAGCGCCTATGTTTGATTGTGCCCAAGAAAGTGCAGAATCGTGGACGTATTTGTTGAAAAAAAGTAGGAAAATCCTTGCTCCTATTAATTTAATTTTCAGTGTTATTTCTGAATTTTATGACATACGAGAGTATAGAAATAAAGTGTTTAACTCTTTCAGAGATAATTTTATCGAAAATTTAAGTTCTGGAGAAGTTATAACCAGCACCAGAATTAAGGAAACTCATAGAAGAGATACTTCAACTGTTTCAACAGATATATATCATTATTTTGGAGATGAAGAGATTAAAGTTAATGGTCGAGGAGCTAAAATAGCTCAGTTTGAGGGGCTTACTGATCTTATTATTGAAAATGTTTTTGCTGAAGATCAGTTAGCAGGTGCTATTTTTGGTACGGAGAGCATAGAAAGAATTGTTAATGTTTTTCAATGGTTTAGTGGGCAGCAAATAGGAAGAAGATTTGGGCGATTTAATAAGAGCTCAAAATCTTACTTGGTCAGTTTAACTGACACTCAAAAAGAGCGAGATGGAATGCTTTTGTTAGGGAAAGATGAGCATCATTTTTATGTTAAGAATTCAGGAATTAACGAATCCACGGGCTGTGCGTATGGAGTCGTATTACAAGATGAGCAATGTTAAGAAACGTTATAATCCTAGAATTTATGATTTTGTTTGTCAAACTTCAACAGTGATTTTTTTATCTTTCTTATTAATTTTCATTCCTTTAACTATTTCTCCTGTTTTGAGAATTTCTTTTCCTTTATTTAGTAATTCTTCTATTTTTTCATAATTCGCGTAAAGGTATTCTGCTTTTTTATTGTTGTCTTCAATTTTTTCCCTGTACTCTTCTAGTACTTCTTTCTGCATTTCTATTTTTGTCTGTATTTTTTTTAAATTTTCATTTTCTTTTTGACCTGGTTCTTGAACAATAAGAAGATTATCTTCTAATGCTTGATTGAATGATTCTAAAGGTTTGTTTTCTAAACCGGAATATTTTTGAAGTTTTATAGGAGTAATATCTTTTAGTTTTTCGTTATCAAAAATTATTTGAGGATTCAAAGGTTCTTTCAAAAGTTTTGCATAAGATTCATATAATTTTTTTTTATCTTTTTGATTTACATCGTCGCTTTTTGGATCTACTTCCGCCCTCAAGCATATTTCTTCAGCAAAAACTCCTCCCATGCTGAAACTTACTGCGAGTGTTTTCGAAATGTTTTCTTTGATTTCTAAACTTCTGAAATCTTTCTCTGTTGAATCAAAAAAGTTTTTGTTATTCTTGAACCAGTCATATTTTTCTCCTCTTTTTATTAATCGATCAGGCCATTCTTGAACTTCTAAAGGGAAAATTATTTTGTTATCATGATCACAGATTATTACGTTTCCTTGCCCAAAGAGCTCAAAATAAACTTTTGCAGCGTTTTCCTTTTGAATTGTTAACTCTACTATTCTTTCAGAATTTACTTGTTTTATAGACATAATTTTAGCGCGTTCATAGTATTTTCTTAAATAAGTTGCAAAATTAGATAGTTCACCTTCTGATTTTTTGTTTCCCAACCATAAAAAAGGATGTTGGTAAGTTAAAAACTTTTTCCCAGCATCTTTTTTGTATATCTGAAAAAATAACTGTTTCTTATCTCCGCTATACGTTTTATCTAACAGTCCGCCTTCTATTTCTTTCAGTTCTTTCATCAAAAAATGCAAGTCAATAGATGATAATTCGCTCTTCATAAAACAGTTTATTCGTTTGAGTTTATTATCTTTTCGGAGAAAAAGAGTTTGTTGGGTAAAAGCGCTACACTAGTTCAATTCTTGGTTTTTTTTAAATTTTCAGTTGTCTGCTTCACTTGCTGCGCTCGATTTGACTCTCAGAAAGCCTCGGCAAATCAACAATTAAACTTTAGGCCGAGGCTTCTTCAAAAATAACAAGTAAAGATCAATTATGAAGACTCACCAATCTAAAGCAGGTTATTAATTTATTGGTGAGTCTGAAAGTAGAGTCGACTGAAAGGAGTAAAATAGAAGAAAAAACATATAAGAGAAACTCGCATCTTTAAATAATTTTTTTTAACTTCCTAATCCTATAAAAGAAACACCTATTAATATAAGAAATATTCCGCTCCACTTAACAAAACCCATTCTTTCTTTCAAAATTATCACTGAAAGAATAGAAACCCAGACATAAGATAAAGATACTAAAGGATAAAGCAATGATAAATCGCCTCCTTTTAGTGCAGGAATAAAAAGAACTGCTGAAAATAAATAAATAAATATTCCTAAAAGAAGTTTGTAATTTTTAAGTTGAGCAGAGAAATTTCTGTTTAAGTTTGCTGAACCCATCTTTAAAAATATAGGTCCGAACGCTCCAAATACTCCTGCAATTATTACTAATGAAACAGCCCAAAGTTCAGTCGGCATTTCTTCCTCCCAACCCTACAAGACTTATTCCTAGAAAGATCACCAATACTCCAGTCCATTTAAAGAAACTAACTTTTTCTCCTAAATAAAATTGAGATAAAATTGTAACCCAGAAATAACTTGTTGCAATAATAGGATAAAGCACTGAAAGAGCGCCTCCTTTAAGTGCGATAATAAATATTATTGCAGCTATTCCGTAAAGAAAACAACCAATGATTAAAGGAAAATTTCCTATCACACTTAAAGATAAATTAACAAATCCTTGATTGAACAATAATCCAACAGCTCCTTTTTTTAAAAAAATTTGTGCTATAGAAGTAAAGAAAGTGCAAAGCACCATTAACAATATCGAGGACCTCTTCGTTTTCACAATTAATCCTCAATTACTGCTTTAAGAAGCGCCGCATAAGCGGGTCGTGTAACGAAAACTCCTAAACTTATTCCTAAAATTGTTGTTATTGCAAAACCCTTAAGTAATCCTGCACCAAAATACCATAAAGGAATCATAGCTACTAAAGTTGTGAAGTATGCTGCCATTATTATGAAAAAAGCTCTTTTCATTTTTCTCGCCCAGTTTTGTTCATAAACTTGCGTTTCTTTTCTTAAGTACTCATCGGTTAAAACTATCAGGTCATCAACACCTGTTCCTATGGATGCAAGAATTCCTGCAATGGATGCAAGATCTAAGTTCCAACCTATAAATGAAGCCATTCCTAAAATTAAAAAAATTTCAGCACAATTAACAGTTATTAAGGGAAATAAGATTTTTATTTTTTTGTAAGCAACAATTATTACTGCGTTTACTGCTATTATAGCAACTAATCCCATCAATAAAGCATTATTAATGAATTCTTCTCCAAGAACTGGAGAAACCGTATCGCTTTTTATGATTTCTAGTTTTGTAGGTAGGCTTCCAGTCTGAAGTACTGTTTGAAGCTTTTTCATATCCTCTAAAGCATTATCTCTTGCTTCTTGAAAGTTTTTCCCCTGGCCTGAACCGGAAATAACTATGTTTGTCTCTGGTTTTCCTTTCAAACTAGATGATATATTTAATTCGTCAACTTTTTTACTGTCTAAGTAAAAAGATATTTTATCTTTAAGATAATTTCCACCTGGTTGTTTTATTATTTCTGAATCTTTTGTTAAATTTGCTTGTTGTTGTGCTGATTTAACACTTAGAGTGATTTGGAAGTAGAACCCGCAAGACCACCCGTCTTGAACTTGTTGGCAGGGCCTGTTAGGATCGAGACCGCTGCAGCTTGCCAATCCAACACAAACATAATTTATGCTGTCCTGCCCTCCAGTAAATGCAGTTTGATTTCTTATTTGTGCTTCAAATTTTCCTTGACTTTCTATTAAACTGCTAACTTCTTCTTCGCTAGCTCCTGCGATTTCTACAAGAATTAAATTACCTTCGCCTGTTAAAGAAGAAACTTTTGTAACAGAAAGATCGGATAATCCATAAACGTTCAATCTTTGTTTTAAATTATCAACAATATAATCTAGTTCCTGATCTGAAACTTTTTCAACTGGACGTAATATAACCCTAGTTCCACCTTGAAGATCTAAACCTTTTCTAATATTAGAAGTTGGAGCATTAATAACTCTTAAACCAATATTTTCTATTTCGTCACTTTTATTTTTTGCTTTTGTGGTTAACAAATATAATTTTTTATCCGTTTTTACTCTTATAGTTTGATTTGGCTTTAATGAACCGATAAAAGAGTAATAATCTTGAACATTTTTTATAGGCTGCTCATCAAGCTTGATAATACGTTCAAGATTGACCGGTAAAACATTCTTCTCAGTAGCAAAACCTGATACAGAGGCAGCACTATCACTAATAACTGCTTTGATTGCTACACCATCATTAAGATTAGGACGTATAGCTATAAACCCTAGAATAATAAAAACTATTAAAATAATCACTCTTGTATTTGTTAATAAACTTTTAATTTTTCCCATGTTTATTTTCAATGTGCCATCTTAAAATTCCTGCATTAAGGATCCAAGTGTTATATATATCTGCAATTAAACCAAAAGATAGAATGATTGTTATTTCTTTAATAGTTGAAGATTGAGTCAATAAATAAGAAACAAACACTGCTGCAAATGAAGTTAAAGACATAGTCATACCTGTTCTCATTGCACCCAAAATATTATCCAGTATTTTTCCTTCTTTATTTTTAAGAACTCTTGTTGTCAATAAAATATCTGTATCAACCGAGTAACCTAACAACATTAAGAATGCAGCAACACCTGCAATACTTAATTTAACGTTAATTAAAGATACAACTGCAAATGTTGTTACAATATCCGCGAATGCGCAAAGCACAACAAATGAAGAAGGCACAAAGTCTCGGAAAGTAATGTATATTACTAAAGAGATAGCGATAAAAGCAAATAAGATTGCAATAATCATTTGTTTAAAAAAAGTTTCTCCAAGCTTGCTTCCTATTTGTTGAGATGTGTATTCTCCTTGATTGAGCTTTATCCCTGCATTTTTTAATCCGAGCAATATTTCTTCTATGGAAACATCTGATGCTTCAATTATTATTTCTTTTTGAGCGCCAAGTTCTGTAGTGCTTCTTACTTCTACATCTTTTATGCTTTTGCTTAGCTTGTTCTGAAGATCGACAAGATCTATGGGATTTTTAGGGGCGAAGGATACTTCAACACCACCTTTCAAACTAATTCCTCTGTCAATTAATTCTCCTGTAAAAAAATATTTTGCTCCTAAAAATATAATTGCCAAAAAAAGAATGGCCACTGTAATAAACATTAATTCTTTGTATTTTTTGTCATAAATTTCTATGAGTTTAGGTTTTAATTGCAAAACATTTCACCTGAGCTTGATAAATAGTCTTCTTTTAAAAAGTTAACGGGCAAATAAAGGGTTTGAGGCGGGGTGGTTCGGAGTTTGAGGTTTGGAGTTTGTGGTTTGAGGTCTGCGGCCAACTGTAAACCATAAACTACAAACCAGGAACTTCAAACTAAAAAAATATTTGTATTAATGATTGAAAAACATGTCCTCCGTCGAAAAAAGGTAGAGGAATCATATTTAGAATAAACAAGAATCCGTTGATATATCTGGTCAAAACTAATATTGAGTAGTGCTTTTTGTTGCTTATTTTTTTGTATTTTAAAATTCCTGCACTGGCCAGATATAAGATAAGATTTGTTCCAGGGCCTGCAAATGATATTATCAAGTTTTGATACGGATGAATCAATCCAGACATGCTAACATATCCTGGAACAAAAAAAACAAATCCGCCTAGAAGTTTGAGGAATATTCCTAAAAAAAGCCATTCATATGCAGCATGGAATGTTGCATTTAATCCAAAAGAAACTGCAGCTAATTTGTGCATTAATTCGTGCAGTATTATTGCTGGAGCAGTAACCATGCAGGAAAACTTGAGATCCTGCCAGTTTAAACCGTAGTAGTATTTTGTTTGTCTAAAAACGTCCATAAAAATAAATCCAACTGCTAAAGTCATAACAACTACATCAATCAATTCTTGAAATGTAAATATCATAAGTGAAATATTTTCTTTGGGATATATAAATTTTGTTTAGAAAAAGAAAAAAACTGCCCCGAGATCGAGGCAGTAAAAGCTTTAATCGCCTTACAATCTCTTTTTAGCTTTAGCTCTTCTCTTTGGCTTAGCTCTTTTTGCTGCCTTCTTTCTTTTTGCTGCCATTAACGCACACCTCTTGTTTTTAAATTTATTATTAATATTGTGATAATTGATATTTAAATGTTTTGTTTTATTTTCAGTATTAACATAATATTTTTTATTTTTTAAAAAATTCGAAAAATTATTTCTCGCTTACATAAACTCTGTACCCGCTTTCTTTTGCTATTGTTTTGACATTTCCAAATAACTCTTTCATTTTATTTTCAAAAGTTCTCCCGCCTTTTTTATGACGTGCAACTATTTGAAATATTCCTTTATTTTCTAAATGTTTTTTTGATAATTCAAAAAGTTCAAAGCAAATTTTTTTTCCTGCACTTTGAGGAGGATTCAATAAAATCGTGTTGAATTTTTCTTCAACCAATTTGTTTACTGTAGTTACTTCAACTTTATTTCTTTCAGCATTTTTTTTTGAATAAGTTAATGCTCGCTCGTTTACATCTAACAATGTTACTTTTGTTTCTGGAAACTTTTTTTTAATAGAAATTCCTACAACACCATACCCACATCCAAGATCTAAAACTGTCCAATCTGGATTTATTACTGCGTTTTCGATCAGTACTTTTGTTCCTTTATCAATTCTTTTAGGTGAGAACAAACCTGAAGAAGTTAATAATACCAATTTATTTCCTAATACTACATCTTCAATTATTACCTCTTTTATTTTTGAAGTGGGTTTTTCAGTGTAGTAATGTTCTACTGCATTATTTTCAGCCATTGATAAAGCAACCTGTCAACAGATTTTATTAATTCAAATTCATTCCCTTGAATTGTTATACAAGAATTATTAAGAGTTATCTGAGCGGGAGATGCATGTTTTATGTAAATAACATTTTTATCCGCGCTATCACAATTAACTATTGGTTCTTCAACACAGGCAATATTATCTTGTTGGATGCATCCCTCTTCCGTTTTTAATTTTAATGCTCTATTTAAAACTAAAAGCAATTCTGCTTTTGCAAGCCCTATATACTTGAATGATCCTGCTTTAGACAATGGATCCAATGTTACATAAATTACCTTTTTTCCGTCAAAAGAACTATTAAGCTTTCCTATAACTGGTACTGTTTCAGCTTCAAAAGGATTAAATCTGAACCCCAATTCATACAATTGGTCATTTCCTTGCCAGTCAGTGAGCCAATGAGTATCTTTTTTTACAAAACTAAAATAATTGTAAGTTACTTGTTCTGGCTTGTAAGGATTAAAATTTTTCATTACAAAAAATAATAATAAAAAAACTAATGCAATTATTGCTACACCAACAAATAAATAAATTAAAGATTTTGTTTCGCTTGATTTATTTGTTTCACCAGTCTCAGGAATTTCTTGTTCGCTCATATTACCTCTGTTAAAACTAAAGATAATGCAGTTGTTTGCTGTAGAATTTCTGATTGTGTGGTGTATCTAATTTTGATGCAATGATTATCCAGATCTATTGAAGAGTTTTCGTTGCTTTCTTCAAATAATACCACAGGATTTTGCTCTGAAGCATTACTGCAGGTAATTAAAGGCAGAGAATAGCCTGAGTTATTTGTTAATCCGAAGTTTAATTGTTTTTTCGTAAATTTATGAAGTTTGTTATTTAGTTGTAAAATAGATTCAGTTATTATCGAGGAATAAAGATCATTGGGGTTATATGAAAACGTGAGTTGTTCTGTATTTTTCAACTGATTTTTTACTTCTTCATTTATCCAAGTTTCAACGTCTTTAGGAGTATAAGCAAAAAAAAATCTTTCTCCATTAATCACTGTGAGCCAACCTTGTTCAGTGTTAACAAATTTATGCCCATTATATTTTACAGTTTCATTGTCTAAAGAATAACTTAGTATAAACCCAAATATACTGAAAACCATTATGAACGCAATAAATAGCGATGCAAAAACTTTTTTCTTGTCTTTCATACTGGAACACTTATTTTTTGCCGATTTAAATTTCTTTCTATTGATTTAAGGTACATTTTCAATTTTTCCTCAACTTGTGTTTTCAAATCTTCAGGCAAAAAAGATAAATCGATTTTTTCTAAAGGAGTATAATTAGTAAGAGTTCCTTTGAATGTTCTTCCTGCAAGTTTTGCTTGGTTTTCTACTTCAAAAGCTTCTTTTTGCCCGAACTTTTTTAGCGCGGGAAATTTTGAGATTGAATTAGAGCCTGCTTTTAGCAATAGACTAACATGGTCTGCTTTAGTTGTCCAAATTCCGCACTGAATATCGCATTTAGGAAAGTGAATTCTTGTTTGTGCAATCCACCACGCGTGATACTCTTTTGAAGGAGGCTGATGATTTTCGAAGTAGGTTCCTTTAACAGGATTTAATCCGTACATGTGAATTTTTTCCAAATTATATTTTTCAATCCATTCTTTAAGTTTAGGAAAATCTTCTTTTGTTTCGCCTAAACCAGTTATAAGGGTCATTCCAGTTCTAACTCCTGCCTCTTTTGCTTGTTCAAACATTCTGCTAACTGCAATTAAAGGTTTAGAAGGGCAGACAAAATCGTGCACTTTTTCGTTAACACATTCAACAGTTCCAATTACTCCGTGAATGTAAGGTTTTAATCTTTCAAGAAAAGTTTTACCTACTGCGCCTATATTTATCCAAACTTTATCCCCATATATTTGAGTTGTATACTTTAATAACTCTTCAAGTTTTGGTAAAGGTAATGCTCCTACTCCTCCTGAAACAAAACCAATCTTCCAGCCAAAATGCCTGCACAATATTACTTCTGCAAGAAGTGAAGCAAAACTTCTCAAAGCATTATACTCTTTTACTGG
>JACRAI010000099.1 GCA_016213425.1 archaeon
TCCGTTATTTATAACATCATTTTTTTTTATTTCTTTAGTAATTTGGTCTCCTGATTCATCTGCAAATGTTGTTTTGGTTCCGATTAAGTTAGTTCTTGCTTGTTCTAGAGTTATTTGAGGTTTTTCAGGTATTTTTATATCTCTATAATAATGACCTATTAAATCTTTAACAATGTCTGAAGTGCTTAAGAAGATGCTTATTTTAACTCTATTTGCATTATCTCCTTTGAGTTCAACTATTGGAATATCTTTATATTTCTGTTCTTTAGTTCTAATGATGAAAGTATCATATGCTTCTCTGGATTCATCAAACTCTAGAGTGAGGCCTTCTAAACCTAAGTATTTTTCAAAACTTTTAAAGTGTTCGCGAGCAGCTTGTTCGACTGATTTTGATGATTTTTCTTTATCAACTGGCTGCTGGCATTGGGCTCTATCAAGATAGCCGAAATCATTAAGTTCAACAAACACAGGAGTGTAGAGTTGTTCATTATTGTCAATTGTTCGCTTAGTGTATTGGCAGTCGTTTGACAACATTTTTTTGATTTTAAGCTTGTTTTTTTCAAGTTCTTCCATTTTCTGTGGAAGAGTGATTTGAGGGTAATTTAATGGTGCTTCTTTGAACTTTTTTTCAATTTTTGCCGGTTCTTTTACTGGTTCTTGCTGTGTTGTTTTGTTCACAACAGGTTCTAAAGGAACATTTTTTAGTTCTTCTTTTTTTTCAATTTTAGTGCTGCAAGAAAGTAAAATGGTTATTAATAAGATTAGCAGTATCTTTTTAATCATTCTTCGCTCTCTGTAATTTTTTTTCCTAAACTTTTTTTAAGTACTGCGATGAACTCTGCAGTATCTCTGCCATTATAATGTGTTCTTATATCAATTCTTTCTATTTTTTTATCTAGATATAGTTCTAATATATTTGTTGGCATGCTCCAGCCTCCTGGAACTATTTTTAATACTGCTTTTTTTACATTGTTTAATTTGATTTCTTCTTTTTTAAGTATGTTCTTTATAATTAATTTAGTAGGTTCTACTTTTATTTTTTTTATCAATAATACTGCTAAAGAAAATATAATGAACACGAAAAATAACAGTATTGCTAAGTAATATGTTTGTCTTGCTAAAGAAAGAACCACTCCTAATAAAGAGATTATATTTAGGCTGTAAAAAAGGGCATAGTAGTAGAAGGGTGGTTTTAATTCAAATTCTTTCTTTTTTGTTTTTCCTGCTTTTTGTATTTCTTGCTGGGATTCTACAGCTATTGAAAAAATAGAAAGCAAAGAGTTAAAGAATAATGCGACAACTATAAAAAAAAGAACGTAATCTGTCTTGAATTGTTGAATTGAAAATATTAATGCAAGAACTCCTCCGAAATTGCTAAAAAAGCTTATTGCACTAAAATTTCTCTTAAAAGGAAGGCAAACTGCTAAAATTATTAAAGGTATTAAAAAATATTTGTTATAAAAAGAATAATAAATAAGCAAAAAGCTTGAAAGACCCGATATTAATCTTATTATTTTGTTAACTTTGTCTGTTTTTAGAGTTTTATAAAATAAACCTACAATTATTCCAAACAAAGATACTATTAATATAAATATTAGCCATTCTATCATTTTACTTAAACAACTTATCAAGAATGTCTAAAGTATATAAAATTATTGCATGCGCCTGCGTCTTTGAAGGCTCAAAAGCGGTTTGTTTTTTATGAACACTATAAATACGCATTTGATTAATTAAATGAACTTGATTTCCTAGACCAGGATCAAGCTCTATTCCTTTTTCTTTGATTTTAGCAACTAAATTTCCTATTCCTAGCCCTGGGCTTTTTTCTAACAAATCATTTTTCGTTAAGTCGTAATGAATTCTGTGGAGTGCAGTTTCAAGAATTCTTCCGCACAAAATTATAGCACTTCTATAACATCCTGCATTAAAGCACAAGCCCGTCTCTTGAATGTCTGCAAGAATTTCAGACTTGATCTCATCAGGTAATAAATTGCTGTTTACTTGAATTTTTATGCTGCTTGTTTCTTTTAATTGTTCAGCGTAATACGCAAGGTCATCTATGAGTTCTCTTAAAGCGCTAGCTTTTGAAGTATTTTTTAACTCATTTGTACATGTATTAACATCATTAATAATTCTTGCATTATTTTCGTTCAAACCTGCAAGTTCTTGAATACCTAAACTTTGTTTTTCAAGCATCACTATCATTTGCCTGAAATTTCTTTTATAATACTCTTTCTGTATTCCTTTATAATCAAGCAGAGGAGTTGTTTTAGCATCAGATTCAAAATCAACTTTATTAGAAAGTGCTTGATCTAAAGCAGTGCTTGCTTCTTTTATGCTCTTTTTGAATTCTGATAAACCCATAAGATTATGAGTTAATTGCTGCTTTTATATATTGTTGTAACGAAAAAGATATTTGGTTTAAGAGAGGTGGTGTAATTTAAATAATCTTTAAGTGCATGATTGTTATATTTTTTTTTATAATATCTTCTGTTTAACCTCACTAGCGTTCGGACTAGACTTTCAGCAGTTCCGCAAAATAACAATTAAAATTTAGGCGGAACAGCTTCAAAAATACAAAAAAGCAAATGCTTTTTGTACAAAAAATCAGAGATTTTTTTGTAATCATCAAATATTAATTTTGAGGACTTGTCAACGTAAATTGAAATGTCAATTTGAGGAAATAATTAACAAAGTTCTTTAAATCTAGCCTGCATCAGCTGCAAATCTACGGCTTTTTCCACCCATAGGTTCGATAGTGTTTAGTTTTCCGCTATCGTCATACTTGTATGTTACAGTAGTTTTTTCTCTTGAAGGTTCTGAAATTTGTGTTTGTCCATTGCTTACTTTGTATTCTTGTTTTTGCTCAACAGTATAACCTGGGCAGATTATCGCCTTTAATTCTTCTAGATTATTTATTGCAACTTTTCTGCTTGTTTCAGGGGATGATGTTGGGTGTGGTCTGATAATGGGAAGTGTGTACACTTGAGTTATTTCGCTCTTTGTATTGTCTCTATAAGAATCAGTTGCAACTGTAGGAGCTCTCCCATAATAAGGCGCATCAACATAACCATATAATCTAGTTGTTTCTTCTACTGCATTACCTGTGAACGGATTATTAAAATTTGCCGCATCTGCAATAAATTTACGACTTTTACCTCCAACAGAAAACATACCGCTCACGCCATCACTAATTACTAAAAAAAGTCCAACTAGACCTGCAAATATAATTACACTTAAAATGACATAATGCTCTTTTTCTTGATTTCTTGCCAACCAAATCACCCTTTTAACTAAATTAAAATAAACACGTATATAAAGTTTTTTAGGATATATCTTTTTTAATTAGTATGGTAA
>JACRAI010000094.1 GCA_016213425.1 archaeon
TAATAACAAATCAACCTCTTTATTTTGAGAATCAATATTTGTAGGTACTGTGTCTACTCCATAAACTGTTTGACCAACTCCTTTTGATACGGGAGTCATAGCTGTTCCTTTCATATTTAGTTCAACAACATTTGAAATTTTAGTTACGTTTATATCTTCTAGAGCATTAAAAAATTTAGTTCCTTCCTTATTGTTTCTAGAGTACTCGTAATATACATCTCTAGGTATTACTGCAACATCAATAACATATTTTCCTCCTAGACTGTATAAATTTGTTAGAATAAATGTGTTATTCAAAGCAACATTTAAGTCTCCTGCTTTCATTTTCGGAAATGTAATTCCGTTATACATTAATTGAGCGCTTTGTGTTGTAGTGCTTATAACTGAAACTTCTAAACTTCCACTAGGTATGCTTATTATGTCTCCTTCGTTTAATTCTAAAAGAAGCATTCCTCCGCTAACTCCTAATGGTTGAGCTGTTTTCTTTGTTACAAGATGCATTGCTAAAGGCATTCCGCAATCACTTGGACAATATAAAACTGAGTTAGGATCATTTTCTTGAGGGATATCGCAAATGTTATCTCCGCAAATTATTTGAGGCTGAGGAATATATGCTTTTGGTGGTGCTTGACAATCTTGAGGACAAGTGTATTGCTCTCCAAAATCGCAAATACCATCACCACAATATCCTGCTGGCGCGACACAGCTTATTAAGAAAACCATGCTTGCAAGAACTAAAAACATCAACACTTCTTTTTTCATTTTTATCTTTTTTATTTCTGTTATTTATATACTTTTTCAAATATCTCGAATTTTCTTAACTGCTAAAGCAATTATTGTTAGTCCTGAGAACCATATTAATAATGAAACCAAACCGCTTGTTATTGTTTGAAATCCTTGTCCATAAAAAATCACTTGATTTAATGCATCTATTGTTATTTTTCCAGGAAAATTAATTGCGAATAATGCCGCCGTATCGCTCATCTTTTCAATAGGCAATAATAGCCCTGAGAAGAATATTAAAATTATCAGTATAAATGTAGTTAAAAGCAAAGCAATAGATTCTTTTTTTATAACATTCGCAATTATCATTCCCAGCATTAAAAAGATGCTTGATAATAAAAATAGAATCAAAAATACAAGTACAAAATTGCTAAATAAGTCTATCTTAAAAACATATTTTCCTAAAAGCAATACGCAGAGCATCGGTATACTTGTTATGAATAATGAAGATATGTATCCTGATAAAAAATCATGAACAAAAATACCTTTTATCAGCATCACTCTTTTACTTGCCGATGAATTTACATTTCTTAAAGTTATGAAGCTAGAAATTAATAATGATAAAAACAGAACTACTAGTAATAGCAATGTTGGGAATACTGTTTGCAGTATAACTAAATTTCTTGATCGAGCATCTCCTTCGTAAGTTGGTTGATTTTTTATTATTACAGGGTTCACAAGTACTTCAGGATCTAATCTTTCCACTCCTTTCAAATCATTTCTTGCATTGTCTAGTTTATTTTGAAGTAAATTTATCTTTGTTTTATAAGTTACTAATTCATTTTTTACGTTCTCTAATTCTTGAACTTTAGAATCTATTTGTGTTGTGTACGCGTATCCTTTTTCATTTGTTTGTTCATACTGGTATATTCTATTATCAAATTTTACAAAATAATCATTTACTTGTTGATTATATCTTTCTATTAAATTTTCTAAACCTAACAATTCATTGCTTATTTGAGTTAGCTCTGGAGTTCCAGTTTGCAACCCTATACTGCTTATTCTATTAGCAGTATTCTTGTAATCTTTTGATTTGATTTCTTGATATAACTCATTTTTTTCTTGCTCTGCAGTGCTTTTTGAATTTTTTAATTCTTGAATATCATTTCTCATTGATTGAAGTGTAGTGCTTAATTCGCTTTTTAGTGTTCTTAATTCGGTTATTGTTTGATCTGTCTTAAAAATGTAGTTATCTAGTTGGTTATTTGCAGTTATTAATTCGTTATGTAAGCGTTCAAGATCTTCTAGAGTCGTTTTTAATCTTGTCAATACTCCTTTTGCTACATTTTTTGTTTCTTCTTTTTGTAAGTTATCCACTGTGTTTTTTAGTCTAGCTAAAACTTCCCATATCACTGCGCCTTTGGTGTTGTCAAAATTTATGTTTAAAAAAAAAGATAGCTCCTTTATTACTTCTATACAAGCATATTCTCTGCCTGCTTTTAGCTCGGCAAAACAATCATCTAAACTATTATATTCTTTTAGTATAATGAACTCTTTTGTAACGCTTCTAAAATCATTTAGTCTAAAGTCTGGAGTTTTCATTATTAATCCTAAAGGTATTTTTTGTATTCCTTCAGCATTGAAAGAGGTAAATATTATGCTGATAAGAATCAGTGGACAAACGATTAGTAAAAATATTGATTTCCAATTTCTCACGAATTCTTTCACGCTTGCCTGCACTAAAGGTATTGTTTTGATCATTTTTTCTCACTCATCAATAAATCTCTAGTGAACAATTTTTCTAAAAACACATCTAAACTTTTTTCTTTAGTAGACTTTAATGCAGTGATTATTTCTTTAGTTGTGTAGAAATAATTGTTCTCTATTAATCCATATTTGTTGCAGTTTTGTTGGAGTTCGTTGAGCAAGTGGCTTGAGACTATTATTATTTTTCCTTCTTTGCTTAAAGTTTTCAATAAATTCCATATAAATTTGTGGAGTGCAACATCTAAGCCAGCAAATGGCTCGTCTAGGATTATTATTTCAGGATTATGTATTAAGCTAACAGCTAAATCTGCTCTTTTCTGCATTCCTCCAGATAATTCTGTTATTTTTTTCTTCCTGCTTTTTTCTAAATCTAAAAGTTTCAATAAATTGTTTATTCTTGTGTGTATTACTTCTTTTTTTATTTTGTATAATTGTCCAAAGAGAACTAAATTTTCTTCTAATGTTAACAAAGGATACAAAGCATTTCCTTGAGGAGAATACCCCATCACTTCGTTAAGAGGTATTTTTTTATCGCCGTAAAAGACACGTATTTTTCCTGCCTCAGGTCTTTTTAATCCAACTAATGTATTTATTAAAGTTGATTTTCCAGAACCGCTCCTGCCAACTAATCCTAAGATATTTCCATTTGTTAATTCAAAACTCACATTACTTATCTTAAATTTACCTTGAGAAGCAGATACATTTTCAACTTTTAAGATTAAATCACTCATTATTACCTCGTTTTTTACTATTCAAAGAGATTTTTTATTTATAAAACTATCTTAAGATGACTTTTCTATCTTGTTTTTTTCGTAACGATACCACTCATATAAACCGCTCAATGCATTCATTATTGGGTATGCTAGAAGCGACTCCCAACGATCGCCACTAAGTTTGTACAGTGCAGTAATAACTGGAAGTTGGCTAGCAATTATTATTATGGGCGCTCCTGCCTCTGCGTCAGGTAATACTGCCCAAGCTTCAAGGTAAGGATATTTTTCTTTTTCGTCGCATTTTCTAAATGCTGTAGGTATGTTAAGTGGCACTAGACAGAACTTAACAATATCGCTCGTAAATCCCCAACTCTTTTTTCCCATAGTTTTTATTGCTTTAAAACTGGTATTTTCAACTTTATGTTCTAACTTTGTTTCAACAAAATCTTGCACTATTCTTACTTGTTCTCCAGATATCTTAGCGTATTCCCCTGCAAATTTTTTTGCTTGATCTAATGCTTTTTTTGTGTGCGCAGTAATTTTTATTGGCGCATACTTTTTATTTTCAACAAATTTTCTTTTTGCAGTTAATTCTCCCGCATCACTTTTGATTAGTTGTTTTGGCAAATCAACTTCGAGCTTGGCTGATTTACAATCTTGGAACCATCCTATATTATACAAAGTCATGTTTTCTAAACTGTTTGTTTTGCTTAAGCTTTTGTACTTATTTTCTTCAACGTACAAATCACCAAAACAATTTTTTACTAAATCTAAAAATTCTTTTTCTACTATTTTATCGCTTTTTTCAACAATTGTATCTAAATTATCGAAAGCGTTTACAGCCAAATCTTTCTCAGTAATTTCAGGATTATGTCTTTTCTTAACTTTTTCTTGCATTATTAATTGTAATTTGAATAAAATTATAAATCTTTCATCTTATTATAAATAAATCCTAAGTGAAGTCTTTTGTTAATATTATTAAAGGCTTATAAATTTATTTCATTAATCTCCAATAATGAAAACTAATTTTTCAGAATATTTTTTAGGAATTGAAACATTTCAAAAAAATACAAGCACACTTGATAAGTTTATTGACGGATTTGTTGCCAAGATAGTTCCAACGATGGTTACTTGTTCAGGAATTGCTTATGGATTTTATTCAAAAGAACCTCACACTCCGGGAAATATTGTTCTAGTGAGTGAATTGTTTAGATTGATGTACTACAGAATAGGTTTGCAGTGATTGGTTTGCGGGCAGGAGTTTGTAGTTCGATGTGTGATGCAAACTTTAAACTGTGAACTTCAAATCATTTTTTATGATTCTAAAATTTTAATGCTTTTTAGCAGTGAGTGTTTGCTTCCAGGATATTTTTCCTCAATTTTATCAAGTAATTCATGAGTGTTTGTTATTCCTTCAAAATTTTTTATTTTTGCAACATCTTTTATTTCTTCTATTGTTAAACTTTCTAAAAAGTTTATTCTTTTCTCTCTTTCAAAACTTTCATTTTCGAATAACGATTTTAAGAAGTCATTTATTACTTTTTCAGAAGTAAAAGGTACAATGATTTTATCATATTCGCCTTTTTGGTAATCAAAAAGACCAGAAAATTCTGGATTTTCGCTGCCTTTTTTCTCGTAATCTATTTTTAGAGGTAAGTTAGAATAAATTTTTTCAAAGAAAAACTTGGTTATTTTGCTTTCAACGCTTTCATCCAATAAAAACAAAATTTTTTCATTTCTTTCCAATCCTCCTTGCTCTCTGATGCTTTTCTTGATTCTTTTTTCAAGCACGTTTATAAAGCAAGAGCTGCAAAGTTTTCCAGTAAATAATTCTCTTTCTTGCTTGCATTTTTGACAGATCATTGTTTGATTTTTTTAATCTTAATTTATAAAATTACCGTTTTGATTTATTTTTACTATTAAAAATAAAATCACCACTCTGGAGTGAAGTCAAACCGAAAGATTTAAATACTAGTAGTACCATTCCATAGTAGTGATAAAACTTTGAGGTTACATTCATAATATCACCTCTTTTTCCTGCGCTCTGGGTTTCCTAGAGTGTGGGTTTATAATCACCTCTTTTTCCCTCCAAGCGCTTCTTCGGGAGTGCTTGCGAGGGTTTTATTCTAACTATTAGCGAAGCTTATTTTTCTTAAGAATACGTATCTTTTTCTTTTGAGATTTTCTAAATAATATAATACTAATTATGAAAAAAGCAAAACTCATTCCCGCAATGAACGAGGTTAAAGAGAATTTTTTAAGTATTATCGATGGTTTTTCTTCATTTAATTTGTTTAAAGGAAAATAAATGTCTAATGAAGCAAATTCGAGAGCGTATTCCGCATAAAGTATTGCATTGTTTTCATCAAAGCTTTTAAGAGAATTTGCGTACTCATAATACGAGTAGCTAATGAGCGGAAAAATTCCTTTTTGCTGAGCTCTAGCTAATGATTTTTTAACTAAATCTAGTTTTGTATTCAAAATGTCTTTTACTCTTTCTTGCTTTACTCCCATTAAGCCAAGTATTGAATTTATTTCTGCTTTAGCTTTACTTGCCAGATATAAACAGGTTATAGGATCTTTCTCTAAAGTTAAATACGCTTTACTTATCTCTTGTTCACTTTTTGTTAAAGGAACCGGTATGTACTCTCTCAAGTATTGAAGTCTTTCTTCCGTTTCTGATATTTTGTTTTCACAAGAATTTTTTAAATTTGTTTCATCTATTTTATTTGACTTATCTTCCAGTCTAAAAAATTTAGTCCATAATTCTGCAGAATAAAATCTTTCTTCTGCAAACGCAAATAAATCTATTGCTTGTTCTTTTTTATCTAAATTAATTTCGCCTAACAATTCTTCAGTCTCATCCAATCTTTCCTTAACAGACATTGCTGTTTGAAGAGCTGTTAAAGATTCTATTTTGTTCGTGTTTAATCTTTTTCTCGTGTTTTCTATTTTTTTTTCAAGAATCATCTTCAGAAATGGAAGGTGTTCTTTATTTATGCTTAAATTCAAGTATTCTTTGCTTTTTTCTTGTACACGTGATCTAAAACAAAGTGATGCTGCGGAGTAATAGGCTTCTTCTTCTAATGCTTTTTTTGTAGCATTTTCTAATTGACTATCAAATCTTTTAACTCTTGAGCATAATTCATTAGATATTTCTTTTATTATTGTTTTGTAATCATTAGTTGTGTAGAATTCAGAAATTTTTCCCCCAATAAAATTTTTGTCAAAGTGTTCTAGTGCTTCGCTTAAAGTGCCTACTTCTATTACTTCTATACCTTGTTTTTTTCCATACTCAACAATATCTATTGTTGCGTTGTTTTCTTCTTGTTCTCTAGTTCCTCTTGGGATTAAAACTTTCGAAAAATTTTGTTGTGCTGCGGCTTCTATTTTTTCTTTAAGCCCTCCAACAGATCCGATCATTCCACCACTATTTATTGTTCCAGTCATTACCACAGATTCATTTAAATGCAGATCTTTCAATAAAGAGGCGGTTAAAATTGTTGCTGCAGCTCCCGCACTAGGACCTCCGATTATTCCTTTAGCAGACCTGATTGTATAGAAAAAATTTAAATTTGAGCAATCCAAATCTAATTCTTGACAGGCCATTTGTTGAGCAAAACGCATGCTTATTTGAGTTGTGAATTTTGTTAAGGGAAAAGTATCTAGGAAAACGCCTCCGTTTCCTTCTTGAATGCTTAAATGTAGATTTGCAACTCCTCCTCTGCTAGCTCCATTACTTTCTACTAATGCCAGTAAAGGTATAGACCCCTCTCTTTGCGCTAGAACTATTGGAATTATTAGTAAAAAAATTATTACGCTTATTATTTTTTTATATTTTTGCATTTTGGGTATTGATCACAGGCAATGAATGAACCGTAAATTCCTTTTCTCACTACCATTTTTCCTTTGCCGCACTTATCACAAATTTCCCCTCCACCTTTTAACTCTACTTTTTTACTTGGACAGTCAACGTTAATGCATGTTTCTTGAGGTCTTTTTCCTTTTTTAATAATGGTTATCATAGGATAACTGCAGTGCTCACAAATATTTTTAGTTACCTTTATCATTCCCGAAGGCAGGCTGATTGTTGTTTTGCAGTCAGGATATTTATTACATGCAGCAAACACTCCGAACTTTCCTCTACGCAAAACCAACTGGCCTTCTTTGCATTTCATGCATGCACCTATAGTTGTTAAACTTGCTCTAGTATCTTTGAAAGTTTCTTTTAAATTTTCTCCTACTTTTTTTTCTTTTAATTTGAACTCCTTCAATATTTCTATAAGAACGTCTTTTGCTTCGCTAAGAACTTGCTCTTTTTTTACTTTACCTTCTCTTATATTCTCCATATCTTCTTCGAAATGTTTTGTTAATTTTTCGTCAACAATTTTATCTACATATTTTTCTAGAATTTCCACAATATTTATTCCCAACTCTGTTGCTTCTATAGATTCGCCTTTCACGTAATTTCTATCATACAAAGTTTCTATTATTGCAGCTCTTGTTGCTTTAGTTCCCAACCCTCTTTTTTCTAACTCTTTAATTATTGATGCTTGAGTGTATCTTTTTGGAGGCTGGGTCTCTTTTTTTTCATTTGATATTTTTTTAACTTTTAGTTTTTCGCTAATTTTTACTTTTGGAAGTTCAATCTCTTCTAGCTTAACATAAGGTTCGTATAACTCATGCCATCCTTTTTCTTTCGTTGTAGATCCTTTAGAAATGAAGTTCTCATCTTTAACAGTTAATGTGAGAGTCATAGTGCTTCTTGTTGCATCTTCTCCAAATGTTGCAAAAAATCTTTTGACAATGAGGTCATAGATTCTTTCTTGTTCTTTATCTAACCCATTAGGAATAGTTCCAGTGGGGTAAATGGCGGGGTGTGCAGGATCTTTTTTCCCTCCATTATTTGGTTTCAATGATTTTTTGTTAAGCAAAAACTTGCATTGTTTAGGAAAAAGTTCTTCTAGTTGTTTCAGAATATTGACGTAGCCGATTCCTTCAGGTAATTCTTGAGAGCTAGTTCTAGGATATGAAATGTATGTTGATGTGTATAAATCTTGTGCGATTTCTAAAGTTCTTTTAGGTCTTATTCTGAAACATTTGTATGCTTCAGTTTGTAAGCTTGTTAAGTCAAAAGGATATGGGGGTTTTTGCTTGAATTCTTTCTCATCAAGATTTTTTACTGTGCACTCTTTTTCATTTTTTATTTTAGAAAAAACTTCCGTGGCGGTTTTTTCATCCCAAAACTTGTCTTGCTCGTGAATACTTTCAATTAACATCTTATCTTTTTCGCTCTTTAACTCAAGTTGCCAGTATGGTTTTGGAATGAATTTTTTTATTTCTTTTTCTCTATCAACTATTATTTTAAGTGCCGGACTTTGTACGCGTCCACTGCTTAGAATTTTAAAGCTTCCTGCTTTTTTTATTGCAGAAGTTAATGCTCTTGAGATATTTATACCGTAGTAAAAATCTAGAAAATGTCTTGTTTCTCCTGCTTCTGCCTGCCCCCAATCGAGTGTTTTTGAGATTTTTTCGTATGCATCTATAAGATCTTTTTTTATTAATGTCGAAAACTTCATTCTTTTTGCATCATTTCTGTTGCAGATGTATCTCACGATGTTTAATCCTATGGTTTCTCCTTCTATATCATAGTCTGTGCATACAACGAAGTCGCTTGCTTTTTTTGCAATACTTTTAAGAGTGGTAAAATATATTTTTGAAAATGCTGCACTTTTATTTATCTCATAAGTAGGCTTCCACTCGATATCGAAAACAGGGTATTCAAAACCTTTGCTTTTGTTTTTTTCTTCAAGTCCAAATAAGTGTCCTACTGCGCATCCAACCACTAAATCTTTTCCTTTATGAGTAATCTCGTAATATGATGCTGCTTGGTTTTTTCTTAGAAGTGGCTTTCCATCTGCTAACGCTTCAGCTATTTTTTTTGCAGCAGCAGGTTTTTCCGAAATTAGCAAAGTGTAACCCATAGGCATAATAAATCCGTGCTATTTAAAAAAGTTTTTAAAGAAGGATGTCTTAAATAATTAAAAAGAGGTAAAATGCCTTCAAAGATAAGAGATATAAAAAGAATTACTCAAGTGGTTAGAACTTTACTAAAACACGGTTTTGGAAGAATTATCTATGATCACGGGCTTAAAAGATATCTTCCTTTTCATAAACAGCCTTTTGTTTACAAAAAATTACCTGAAGATTTGCCTGAAAAGTTAAGACTTGTTTTTGAAGAATTAGGAGGCGCTTATGTTAAGCTGGGGCAATTATTAAGTTTAAGGTCAGATCTTATTCCTCAAGAGTATTGTGATGAATTCAGAAAGTTACAAGATCGAGTTTCTCCCGTTTATTTTGATCAAATTAAAAAATTGATTGATGCAAGTCTAGGTGAGGCTGTTTTTGATGAAATAAAAGAGAAGCCTTTAGGTTCTGCGTCTATTGCGCAAGTTCACAAAGCGAAACTCAAAAATAACAAGTGGGTTGTTGTCAAAGTTCAAAGGCCTTTTGTAAAAGAAGATTTCGAGACTGATATTGATATAATGTACTATATTGCCCGAAAGTTGCAAAAAAAATTCAAAGAGTTTTACCCTGTTGCGATAGTGGAAGAATTTGAAAATTACACCAGAAATGAATTAAACTTTGTTCATGAAGCTAAAAACATAGATCGTTTTCACAATATTTTTCTAAAAGATCCCCATGTTAAAATTCCTAGAGTTTATTGGCAGTACACTACAAAAAACATTTTAGTAATGGAATATTTGAAAGGCGAAAAGTTAAGCATTTTAAAAAAAGAAGAGTTCAATCATCGTAAGATTGCAGAAACGATTGTTGCTGCTTCGGTTAAACAAATATTTGAGCATGGTGTTTTTCATGCAGACCTTCACCCTGGTAACATTCTTGTTGTTGATGACGAAAAGATTTCTCTTTTAGACTTTGGAATAATAGGCACTTTAAGCAGCGAGCTTAGAACTCTTGGATTGAAATTGTTTGTTTCTCTGGTTGATAGGGATATAGATGAAATAATGAGTATTTTATTAAAAATAGGTGAGCCAAGTAAAGAAACGAACCTTAAGTTTTTAAAAGAAGATATAGAAAATATTCTAAATTCATGGTATGACGAAAACTTAGAAACAACACATATCACTCAAGTACTGTATTTGTTGGTAAATACTTGTGTTAAACACAAAATTAAGCTTCCTATTGATATAATTCTTTATGCTAAATCTTTTTTAACTGCAGAGGGTACTTGTAAATTTTTAGTTCCAGATTTTAATTTTATTGTAGCTATCCAACCTCACATTCTTAGAGTTCTTCAAAAAGAAAACACTCCTCAAAAAATAATCAGCAAATTCGTGAAAAAATCACAAAAACTAGCTGATGCAGTATTGAAAATTCCGGGAGAAACTTTTGAACTTCTCGAAAAATTAAAATCTGGAAGATTTTCTTTTGATCTAGAAGATACAGATATAAAGCATTTAGGTATGGACATTAATTTAAGCAGCAATAGATTATCAATTGCAATAATAGTGGCTGCATTAGTAATATCGGGAGCTATGCTTGCCGAACTAAAACCTCAATATGCAGGTTATTCCTTAATAAGCATTTTTTGTTTAACATTTGCAGCAATAATGATGGCTTCTTTAGTTATCTCTATACACAGGGAAGGCAACCAAAGGTTTGATCCTCATAGAAAGGTTTAAAAACCATAAAAGCCTTTTATTCTTAAAGAGGTGAAATTATGCTATTAGATCTTTTAAAGAAAACAGCAAGTTATGGTCTTAGATTAGTTTCAGGATTAAAATATGAAGTTAAATCAACGGTTAGATCTTTAGAAAAAGAAGGCTTATTATCAAGAAAACAAGCAGGTGAGCTTGTTAATAGACTGCTTAAAGAAGCAAATATGGAAAGGCATGAATTTCAAAAATTTATGTCTAATGAAATCAGCAAAGAATTAAAAAAAGCAAAAGATTTAGCTAAAGAGGGTGGAAGCAAGCTTTCAAGAGCAATTAAAAACCGCCACGAGACACCAAAGAGTAAATCTAAAAAGAAAAGAAGATAATGGAAAAATATGCAATAATTATTTTATTAATAGTAGCAATTTTCGGAGTGGCAGTTTTGTTATTGTCTCCTTCATTAACAGGTCAAAGTTATAGGTATGCTCAAAATTTAGGTCCTCAAGGACAACAGTCAGTTCACGTTAATGATATATTTTTCAGAATTGGACAACTAGCAAGTAATCAATACCCTAAAAAAAGCAGTACATCTGTATGCTGTAGTTTTGTTAAGCTGGCAGAGTACGACTCTCAAAGATGCCCTTCAGATAGAGAAACATTTGATATGGCTTGCGCGATGGATGGAGAAGAAGGAGCTTACATTTATCCTCCGTGCCCTCCAAATAATTTATTATGTCCGATTCCAGGTGAATAAAAATGCATTACAAATACACAATGTTAGGAATCGTTGTTTTAGTACTTCTAGTTGCAGGAGCAGGAGCTCTGTTGAAAACTACTGGTGGAGTAATTCAAGAAAGAGTAATAGAAAATTGTATTGATACAGATGAAGGAATTGATCCATACAAAAGAGGTACAGTTATTGCTGAAGATTTTTATGGCACAGATTACTGTGCAACTGGTGATGGTGAATCAACAGATTACTGTAGAGGAAGACAGTGTTTTATAATGGAACACTTCTGTAAACATGGAAATAAACCTTCAAAAGAATCTGGCTATTCAATAGCTCGCAACTGTCCACAAAACCTTCCATGCTACATGGGAGAATGTGTAGAGCCTAAAGAAATACCTAACAGTTACGGATTTATTCGCGTAGAATAAAATATTTTCGAAGAGCAAAAATAAATTTGTATTTATATATTAATTTTAAATTTCTTTGAAAATCTTTCAGAATTTTTGAAAACTTTTCAATTTTTTGGTTTTGCTTTTTAAATAAAATGTCTCTTTTTGAAATTCTTTCAAAAAAGTTGTATGTTTTTTCAAAAAAAGTGCAGTAACACTTATAAAAACTGTTTTTAAGATAAATTTATAAATTTAGGAGGCAAGATCAGTATGATGCAAATAAAAGTCGTTTTAGAAAAACAAGAAGAAGGAGGTTACACTGTTTACGTTCCTTCTTTACCTGGATGTATTTCTCAAGGTGAAACAAAAAAAAAGGCATTGAAAAATATCAAAGAAGCAATAGAATTATACTTAGAGCCGGATGAAAGTAAACTTGCACACTGTCAAGGAGAAATCACTCAGATAGCTGTTTAAGTTCAATGAAGCTTCCTCAAATTTCAGGTTCTGAACTAATAAAAGCACTAGTCAGAAATGGTTTTGCTGTCGTAAGACAAAAAGGATCACATATACGGCTGGAAAAAATGACAGCTGAGGAAGTAATAAAACTAACAGTCCCCAATCACAAAACATTAAAAAAAGGCACTTTGCACCAAATATTGAAAACAGCCCAGTTAAGCACAGAAGATATTTTCTGAGAAAACATCAATTATGTAATTAAATCAATCGCAAACAAGTTCAACTTACAAGAGCAATTGTTCTGCACAAGATCTGTTTTTATATTTTTGTCAAAAAGGATATAAATAACTGACGCAGGATTTTTTCTAGTGATTTGTATGTTCAAAAAAACATCTTACCAAATGTCTGCGAAAATGGACGTTCCATTAAATAGAATACTTCAGTACCCTGACAAAGATCTGCTTGAAGTTGGTTATAATTCTTTGCAGAAGCATGATATAGTTTAAAGATTAGAAAGGAACATCACTTAACTTTTATCACATACCCCTTCGGGTAACTCATTAATATGCAGAATCCACATGAGTCATTGTCTTCTCTTGCGTTTTGAAGTATTTTTTCTATTTTAGCGCCAAAATATTCATGCATTCCTATAACTGGATCTGTGCATGTTCCTTTACTTGTTTTGATGTATAAATATTTTTGCAAGTAAACTAACAGTTTTGTTTCATGGATTTTTTTGTAATCAAAAAACGGTTCAAATTTGTTTTCTTTTTCAAGCCACTCTCTAAATCCTGCAGGTCGGCTGTAAGGATAAGCAATTACTCCATTTTTTTTAGCGTACTCTGTTGCTTTGCTCAGTAAAGCTCTTGCAACTCCTTTATTTCCTGGATCTACATAAATAGCTGTGCAAACTAAAAAATCTCCTTTATCTTTATGATTTGAGAAGTATCCTTCATCTGTTGCTTGAGAGTATTTTTCAGGAATAATAGAAAGTCTTAGTGAGTTAATCCCTCCGAGCACAGTGCCATCAATGTAAGCCAGTTGTCCTTCAGGAAATTTAGATATTCTCATCTCTAATTTTCTTAATTCATGCTTTTCCAAAGTTTCTCTGCTTTCTAAAGGATGTTCGTCCTGTAAAACTTTAATCCAAGACTGAACGTAAATTTTATTCAATTGCTTTAATTCTTGAGAACTCAATTTGCTTGCTGAAACTACATCACCCATAAAGAGATTTCTTGCGTTCATGTAAATAAATGTTGCGATAACTAGTTCTTAGTTTGAGGTTTGTAGTTCGCTGTAAACTGTAAACTTCATACTGCAAACTAAAAGATAAGTTTTATAAATAACAACAGTATTGCCTTTTCCTTATGTCATTTAAAGATAATCTTTTAGGCAAAAACCCTTTTCCAGACATTTTGGGCCAGGAAACTACTAAAGAGCAGATAAAATCTGCTTTGCTAACTGGTAGGCACGTTTTAATTGTTGGACCGCCCGGTGTTGGTAAAACTACTCTTGCTAAAAATATTGCAGGGCTTCTGCCTGAGATAATAGTTAATGATTGCACTTATCACTGTGATCCTAAAAATCCCTTATGTCCTGAATGCAGAACTCAAAAACAGAAAACAAAAAAAGTCGAGGGTACTGAAAGATTTATTAGAGTTCAAGGAAGTCCCGACTTAACTGCTGAGGACTTAATAGGCGATATTGATCCTATCAAAGCATTAAAGTTCGGTCCTGCAAGTATTGAAGCTTTCACTCCAGGAAAAATATTTAGAGCAAATAACGGAGTTTTGTTCTTTGACGAAGTTAACAGGTGTCCTGAGAAAGTTCAAAACAGTTTATTGCAAGTATTAGAAGAAGGCAAAGCAACTCTAGGAAGTTACACTGTAGATTTACCTGCTAATTTTATTTTAATTGGAACAATGAATCCTGAAGAAACTGCGGCTGTAGAAAAGTTATCTGATGTTTTCATGGATAGATTTGATGTTGTTCACATGAGTTATCCAGATACATTGGAATTAGAAAAAAAAATAGTTCTTGATAAAGGAGAAAAATTAGAAGTAAGTTTTGATGATAAATTATTAATTTTAACTACAGGATTTATTAGAGAATTAAGAACGAACAAAGATGTTATGAAAAAGCCAAGCGTAAGAGCTACTCTTGGTTTGTACGAGCGAGCTCAAGCAAATGCTGTTTTAGATGGAAGAAAAAGTGTTAAAGGTGTTGATGTTGCTAAAGCAGTAATCTCTGTTTTATCTCATAGAATCACGTTAAAACCTTCAGTAAAATACTTACAAACTAATGAAGAATTCTTGAAAAAAGTATTTGAAGAGTATTCTAAAGACCATCCTGAGATTGCTGAAGGAGATGGTTATCTTTAGCCTAATTGAAGAAAATAAAAAATTAGAAAAGGCCGAAGAACTTGAAGGGAAACTTGCTCCTAGCGAAACAAGTGATAAATTAATGCGTTCAGTTCTAGAAGCAGACAAAAAAACAATTGATGATGGTAAAATAACTGAAGAAGCAGTTAACAGAGGAATAGGTGGTTTCGCTCCCGATTTAATGTTTGAGAATTTAGTTAAGAACTACGCAATGGCCAAGAAATTATATGGAGAAAAAATTCTTAGATTAATAACTGGGTATTCTGGTGATTTCATAGAGAAAAACATTCGAATTCCAGAGTTCAAAAAAGAATTGAAGCAGCAAATAGAAAACAAAATTAAGGACTTGAAAAAGAAAGAAATTCTTTCCCAAACTGGAAAATTGACAGAGAAAGCGATTCAATTGGCTTCTTTAGTTTTGTATAAAGAAGAGCTTGATAAGTTAATGACGAGAAATTATGGTGGAGAAAAAACAATTAAAGAAATATCTCATTATGGAGAAAAAAAAGATATTAAGAATTGGAAGAAAAGCGATAGATACAAAAATTTAGCAATAAAACACAGCATTAGAAGAGCAATAAGAAGAGGTCATAGTGAATTAATTAGTGAAGATTTAGCAACTTGGGAGAGGGAAAGAAAAGGCAAAATTAGCATAATTTATGCAATAGACAGCAGTGCAAGTATGAAGGGAGAAAAAATAGAGATGAGCAAACGAGCAGGGGTAGCTCTTGCATTTCAAGCTTTGCAAGAAAAGGACAAAGTGGGCCTACTTGTTTTTGGTAAAGATGTTAAAGAGAGTTTAAATCCCACTGATAATTTTGGTGAACTTCTTGACAAGATTATTTGTGTAAAAACTGAGGAGCAAACACAATTTGGTCCAATGATCAAAAAAGCAGTAGAATTATTTCCTTCTGAGGATCGTACAAAACATTTGATGATTTTATCTGATGCTCTGCCAACAATGGGAGATAAACCTGAAGAAGAAACCCTAAAAGCCATATCTCAAGCCAGAGCAGAAGGAATAACTGTTTCTTTAATAGGTATAAAACTTGACCAGAAAGGTTCAGAATTTGGAAAAAAAATTGTAGAAATAGGTGAAGGAAAATTTTATCATGTCAGCAAAATTGATGAAATGGATCGTTTAGTGCTAGAAGACTATTATAGCTTAGTTCAAAGACGGGCGTATTGTTAATTTATAGTTCAACTATTCTGTTTTACAGCAAGTACACATAATTTTTCCTTCTTGTTGAGAACTGCAATCTATAAGTTTTCCATCTGTTATTGCATTAACACAAGTCTTTCTTGGTCCTATACCGTAGCATATTTCGTTGCAGGAAGTTTTCCCTTCTGATGTGCTTTCTACAGTGCATTGGTTTAGCAGGCCTAACACTTCGTTTTTGTAAGTGTTTTTTAGATCTGTTAACTTGTTTTCTAAAGAATTGATCTTTGCTCTTAATTCTGATTCTGTTTGAGTTTTATCTTCTTTTTGGGTATCTGTTTTTACTTCAGTTAATCCTTCAAGTGCAACCATGCCCGTTTTATCATAGAATTGCGCATATAATATGAACCCGCTTATGCTTATGGACAAAATAACGAAAAGAGACAAAATTATCTTGTGCCAATCTCTTTTTTTCACTTCTTTTTGTTCTTCATCAAATACGATAAGTAAGTGAAGCATTTCTTTCAGACTTCTTAACAAATATTTAAATATACCTCTTTTTCATTATATTATTATGAAAATTTTTGCGTTCACAGATCTCCATGAAAGCTTGAGCACTTTTAAGAAGATTCAAGAGAAAATAAAAAAAGAAAAGCCAGATTTAATTGTTTGTGCAGGAGACTTTACTGTTTTCGAGCAGCATATTAATGAAATGATGCAAAAAATTTCCTCTCTAGGCAACGTTTTTTTAATTCATGGCAATCACGAAACAGAAGCTGTAACAAAAAAGTTATGTGAACAGAATAAAATAACTTTTATTCATAAAAAAATAAAAATCATAGATGATTATGTTTTTGTAGGTTTTGGTAGTGGTGGTTTTGACATGATTGATAAAGAATTTGAACATTTTATTGAACATATAAAAAATCAGCTTAAGGGCAAAAAGGTTATACTGGTAACTCATGCGCCTTTTTATGATACAAAAATAGATTTTTTATACAAACAGCACAGAGGGAATAAATCTTACACAAAATTTATAAAAAATAACAGTAATGTTATATTGGGCATTTGTGGCCATTTTCATGAAACTTTTAAAAAGAGGGATAAAATCAACCAGGCAACGGTAATTAATCCGGGTGCTGATGGTGAATTTATAGAAGTATGAAGTTAAATAATAACTTAAAAAATTTTTACACTGCAGGCATTTATTGGGCTATTTTTTATGCCATTACTTTCACTTTCTTAAGGGCATATGCTTTAGAACTAGGAGCTTCAAAATTTTTTATTGGTATTATAGGTGCAGTTCCCTATTTAGCTATTTTTTTGTCAGAAATTCCGGGAGCTAGACTGGGTAATTTTTATGACAACAAGAAATTAACTGTTTTATGTGTTTTTCTTAACAGATTTTTTTGGGTTCTAATAATTCTTTCAGCATTTTTTTATCCTCAAAATCCTTTAGTTCCTATAATTTTCTTTTATTTTTTGAGTGAAATATTTAATTGGTTATGTGATCCTCCTTGGACTGCGATAGTTGCAGAAATTGTTCCAAAAAAAAGTATGGGTAGATATTTCGGTTACAGACTTAGAGCTACTGAGGTTGCGACTATAGTAACTACAGTAATAACAGGTTTTTTTCTTGAAAGAATTCTCACTGGGATTGTTGGGTTTAACTTATTTTTTTCAATCGCAATTGTTTTTGGTTTAGTTGCCCTTTACTATTTTAACAAGATTCAAATTACGCAAAAACCTAGACGTTTAAAGTATTCATTAAAAGAATTTTTCAAAGCAGAAGGCAATTTTAAAAAATTATTAAATTACTCTTTATTTTTTAACTTTGCATATATGATTGCAAGTCCTTTTTTCATGGTTTACTTATTAGAAACAGTAAAATTAGGTTATGATACTTACTCTCTGATAATTTCTCTAGAAACAATTGCCATGATATTTGCACAATTACACTTCGGCAAATTATCTGATGTTTATGGTGATAAAGTTATCAATTTTTTTTCAGTTATTTGCACCGCTTTTGTTCCTTTTTTTTATTTGTTTATTAATGAATCCACTGCTTGGCTTCTTTTACCTGTAAGTATACTTTCTGGTGTTGCATGGGGAGGTTATAACTTAACAAGTTTTAACTTATTGTTAGACAATACTTCAGATGATAAAAGAGAGGTGCAAGTAGCATCGTATCAAACTTTTGTTGCAATACCAATGATTATAGCACCATTACTAGGAGGATGGATTGCTGATAATGTAACGATCATTTTTTCAGGTATTCCTCTGATATTTTTTATATCTTTTATATTAAGACTTTTAAGTGGATTTTTTGTTTATAGACTTCAAGAAACAAGAGTTAAAAGTGATGCAAGTCTTGCTGAAGCGTTAAAACAAATTGTTCATATTCACCCTTTTAACAGACATCAAATTCTTGCAGTTAGAAGATTTCTTCATTTCAAGAAAAAATAAATCTTGTTTTTTACAAAGATAAAGTATTTATATTGGTTTGTTTTATCTTTGATCATGTATAAAAAAATTGTTTTTTTGTTTTTTTTAATCTTAATTTCAGGCTGTTCAGAAAAAAAAATAATTGTAAATGAGAATTCTACAATCTTCATTGAGTTGCATAGTTTTAATTCTTTTTCAGGTCTTGGTTCGAGCCGCGTTATTTCTAATAATGGGACTATTACAATTGTTGAGTTCAGAGTTATTGGAGGCTTAAAGAAGAACAATACAGAAAGATATCAAATATCTAGAAAAGACGTATTAAATTTAGCACAATTTATGATTGATAAAGGATTCTTCAGCAAAACCTTCAATCCAGGATATGAAGACTGTTTAGATTGTACTCGACAAACAATAACGGTATCAATAGATAATCTAACAAAAACACTTAATGTAGAGGGTGCATCACGTACGAACAAAGATTCACTAACACAAATTTTGTATCAAATACAAAATATTAGTAAAAAACTCAAATGATTTTTCTGATACGTGTTGATTTAATTATAATTACTTGCTTGTTTTTTAATAGGACTGATTTAGACTACAGGGGGTAAGTTTTATAAAATAAAAAATAAATCAA
>JACRAI010000095.1 GCA_016213425.1 archaeon
CGGAGTATTTTCAGGAGACTCAATAAATAATTTAGAAAAAAGCCCAATAAAAAATATTTATGTAACAAATTCCATGCCACAAAAGAAATCAAGAAAAATCAAAGTCATAGATTTGTCTGAATTTATTAAAAAAACAATAAACGATGGTTTTTGAGCAAAGCGAGATAAAAATAATTTAATAATCCTAAGAATTCAGTTAAACTAGAAAAACAAGTAAAGCATAAAAGCTTATCTAACAATTAACTAGCACTTATCAATATATTCAACGCTAGGTTCTTTACTTAAATCATAGATTTGTTCTTTGGTCAGCGTTGCAGTTAAACTGTTGGCAGTTTCTTGATTATAAGAGATTTTTTTATCTTTGAAGTACGCTTCAATCAAGAAAACATAAGTGTGTACGTCCATAACATTTCCTTTAGCTAGAACAACTACATCAACTTTATCTTTTCCCCCTAATAAAGTCACCAAACTATCAGAAACTTTTCCCTTTGACATTAATAATACCTCTTAAATCTTATAAGTACTTACATATTTGTTTTCAACAACCTCTTTTTTAGCGTACAAAATGTTAACTTCTTCTCTGGAAACTGTTTCTTCCAGTTTAGGTTCAACAACTTTTGCACGAAGTTGTTTCAAAACAACATCTAACTCTTGAGATATTGGTTTTGGTTTTTGCATCCTCTATAAAGGGGTTTATGGATTTATAAATGTTTCGACCGATCTTCTAAGAAAATATGTTTGCTCTCTTCTTACACACTATATCTTTTTATTTTCAATAAGAATATTTTTAAACAAGTGTGTCTTATCTTTTTTCATGCCTAAAATTCTTATTCAAAAAGGGAAAAAAGAATTTGTAGAAGAATTAAACCGCGAAGTCACAACTATAAAACAAAAAAACTTTTTCTTGCAAAATATAAATAAAGATTTTCAATTATCCGGCTCTCTAATCTCAAAGAATGAATTGAAAAAGAATGGAGAAATAATCAAAGATAACAGAGGAAAAGATTTTCTTATATTTGAAAGCACATTCGTTGATGACTACAAAAGATTAAAGCGTTTACCTCAAACAATTCCACTAAAAGATATTGGACTGATCCTTGCCGAAACTGGAATTAACAGAACTTCAAAAGTTTTAGATTCTGGCACTGGAAGCGGAGCGTTAACTATTATGCTTGCAAATTTTGTTAAAGAAGTACATAGTTATGATGTGAGAGAAGATCATTTGAAAGCTGCACAGGATAATGTAGATTTTTTAAAACTTAAAAACATTAAATTAAAAAAGCAAGATATCAATGAAGGAATACTTGAAAAAGATTTTGATTTGATAACTTTAGATCTCCCTGAACCCTGGAAAACATTGAAGCATTGCATTAATGCAATGAATATTGGCGCATTTATTGTGTGCTATTCAATAACCGTTCCTCAGCTTCAAGATTTTGTTGAAGCTGTACGCAAGGAAGAAAAATTAATGTATGTTAAAACTGTTGAAATTCAAGAACGCTTGTGGGAAGTTGACGGAAGAAAAGTCAAACCAAAAACAATAAGCATAGGCCACTCGGGATTTTTAACATTTGTGAGAAAAGTGCTAAAATGAATTATGAAGAATGGAGTAAAAAAGCAGAAGATAATAATTCTTTGCTCAGCAATGAGTATTTTAACATGCAAGTGGGGCTTACTTATTCTGAAGAAAAAATTCACGAATTAGAAAAAAAAAGCGAAGAGTTGGCAGTTTATTTCTTGAAAAACTGGAAAGAACCTGAAGAAGTTTACAGCTCTTGTGTTGGCGCAATAAGCAGCGCAAGAACTGTTAAGTCGTTATTAAAACTTCACGATTTAAGAAAAACAGAAATCATAAGTTCAAAACATAAATTCAAAAGTCAACCAGTTAACTGGGGCACGTGGAGGCAATTTGTTGTAAACGCAGAAGATAAAGCAAGAAAAGAAGTTTTTGATGAATTCATACAACTAACCACGAAAATTTCTCCATTAATTAAAGATCGATTTGAAAAGAGTGCAGAAATCTTTGAAGAATACAATTTAGACCCATTAAAAGATTATTTGATGGAGCACAAAATAAGTTTAGAAAACTTGAAAGAATTTTTAGTTGATTTAAGAGATGGTGTAAAAAAAAGATATTTGGAAGTTTTTAGTGAGACTACACAAAAATTACTGAAAAGAGAACCTAAATATTATGATGATTTATACTTTATGAGAAATGTAATTTACAATGATTTAGTTAACAAATTTAAAAATATCAACCCTATGAATCATGTTAAGAAAACATTTGTTAAACTCAACCTAGATCCTTCAAAAATCATAGTTGATGAAATTGACAGACCTAACAAATATCCTTCGCCTTTTTGTTCAATGGTAAGAATTCCTACAGACATAAGAGTATCCTACAAAGCAGAAAATCCATTAAATGACATTAAAAGCGTTTATCATGAGATGGGCCATGCAATTCACGGAACATACATTAAATCAGACCTGCCTTACGAAAACAGATGTTTACATTCTATGGGTCTAGCAGAAACATTCTCAACTTTTTTTGAAAGTCTTGCTTCGAACAAGTTATATTTAATGGAAGAATTGAATTTAAGCGAAGAATTAGCAGACCAGTACATTAACAGAAGCAAAACAATAAAATTCATAACACTAGCATTTTATGCTGGAAATTCTTTATTCAAAATGAGAATGTGGAATGAAAAAATTCCTTTTGAAAAATTAAATGACATCTATCATCAAGAAATAAAAAAAAGCATGAATTTGGAAATTCCTGGAGAATACTGGCAATTACATCACATCTTGCCAGAATCTTTAATGTACGTTCCAAGCTATTTACTTGCTTACGCTAACGTTTGCGAAATGAAAGAAAAATGCGAAGAATTAGGCGGAAAAAGATGGTGGAATAATAAAAAAGCAGGAGAATACATATTAAACGTAATGGAACTAGGAAACAAATCACCACTAGCAGACTTCTCAAAAATCAAACCAGATAAATTAATCAAAGGAATGAATAATTTTTGATTACACAGTATAGAAGATAAATGTTTATAAATTCTTAACAATTAACTTTCTTCATGTCTGAAAATTGAAGATATTTGATCACTTTTTTATCTAAGAGTATATATCATATGCAATCCTGCCAAGTAAGGCTTCAACATCTTTTTTCTTTCCTTCTTTGCAGTAATCATAAGGTCTTTTATCTCCTAAACCTAAAGCACTAGAATAGAACCAATCTCTGGCTGCTTTTTCACTTCCCCAGATAGAAGTCATTTTCTTAACTAAATCTTGACCTGCTAATTTAATCATTTCTTCATTCAAGAAAACATCTAATTCTTTGAATTTTTCTTGTTTTAAAATATCATCAATGTTCATACAATAACTCCTACAATAGTTATATATAAAATTAATGGGTACATGATACATACTAGTAAAACTAAAACAGAAAACCTTTATAATATCAAATATTCTCTTATGAATCATGCTACGTAAAGAAACTCGTGTTTTAGGAATTGACGATGGTCCTTTTAGCAAGAAAGATAAAAATGTTTTAGTTGTAGGAGTTTTGTTTAGAGGAGGTGAGTTTTTGGATGGAGTTTTAAGCACTAAAATTAAAGTTGACGGCAAAAACAGTACTGATAAACTGACTAAAATGATTAATACAAGTAAATTCAAAATCAACTTAAAAGCTATACTACTTGATGGAATAGCACTGGGTGGTTTTAATGTTATAGATATTTATAAGTTGAATAAAAAAACAAAAGTTCCAGTTATAGTTGTGATGAGAACTTATCCCAATTATGAAAAGATTTATTCAGCTCTAGATAAGGCAAAATTAAAATTTCAAAAGAGATTGATTGAAAAATTAGACAAACCTGCAAAAGTTGGAAAAATCTTCATTCAAACGGCAGGATTAACTTTTGAAGACGCAAAACAATTGGTTAATTTAACAACCAAACATGCATTCATTCCTGAGCCTTTAAGAGTTGCTCATTTAATTGCTTCAGGAATTATTAAAGGAGAAAGTAAAGGTCGAGCATAACTATATCATTCTATTAACTCTTCGGGGGAAATTGGCTTTACGAAATTCAGATTTGTTCACAAAAGTTAAAGGTTTTCCATCACAATTTAGCAGTTTAATGTAGCTTCCTTTTTTTGTTAAGCATCTATATCTATCCATTATTTTATCTTCTATTTGATGAAAGAACTCGTTATATTTAAAAAAATTTTTGTGGTTGAAAAACCATTCATCCAAACTTTCATGATAAAGTTTACATTCTTCCACTAATTCTTTAGATTCTACTCTTGATCCTTCATGAAGATGCAATAAAAATTCTACAACGTTTAATGGTGAATATAATAATGCAAAATCTATATCACATCTATTAATAATTTTATAAGCTTTATCATCTATGGCTTAATTAGCATAATAATATTCGTTTTTTCTTTTCTGTTCTCTATCTAAAACACTATCTACTTTATTTATTCTTGGACGATGAGTTTCAATATCTTTTCGCAATGTTATTTGCAAATGCTTCAGGAAACGATTCATTCCTTGCCTCATGTTAAAAGGACCTTTAGCAGAGCCTTCTTTTGCTGGAAGACCTTCAAAAACCATTAAGTCATCACTTATGTAATCAATAAATAATAAGTCATGATCTACAACTAGAATGCTTGCTCCTTTTTGCTCAACAAAATCTCTGACTATTTTCGAAAGTGCCAATCTTTGTTCTATATCTAGATAAGCGGAAGGTTCGTCTAGAAGATATAACTCTGCATTTTCACTTAAGCATTTTGCAATCATTACTCTTTGTAATTCTCCACCGGACAACTGGCTTAACATTTTAGTAAATGTTTGTTCCAAATGCAATGGTGTGATTAATTGTGTTTTGTATTTTGCAATAGCGTTTGCTAAGAAAAATTCTACTAATTCATCTTCTTCGATTTCTAAATATTGAGGTTTATAGCTTACTTTTAGTTGTTGATTAATGTTTCCTTTATCAGTTTTCAACTTACCTGCAATGATTTTCACAAAAGTTGTTTTGCCTATTCCATTTTCTCCCAATACACCAATAACTCTATGCTTGTATAATTTTCCTGCATCAATTTTTAGTTTAAAATCTCCTAAATCTTTGCTCAAATCATCCCAGCAAACCAATTCAATGTTTGTTTTTTCTACAAACGGCTGCCTTGGCAGGAATTTTATTTCATAAGGTCTAAACCTCATATTTTCATCTCTTATATAGCCTGATAAATAAGTGTTAATTCCATTTTTGCTAGGTTTAGCTTTGCTTACAACTCCATACGCTCCTGCAGTACCATACATTATGTGAATAAATTCAGTCATGTAATCAAGAATTATTAAATCATGCTCGACCAGTAGAACTGAAGTGTTTTCATCTACTAGTCCTTTCATGAATTTTGAAATATTAATTCTTTGTTTAATATCAAGATAAGATGTTGGTTCATCAAAAATGTACACATTAGCTTTCTTTAACGCTGAAGCTGCTATCGCAACTCTTTGCAGTTCACCGCCAGATAATTGGGTTAATTCACGATCTAGAATGTTTTTAAGATCTAATTCTTCAACAATTTTCTCGAACAAATTTTTTTCGTCTACCTTCTTCAGCAAATCGCGGACTTTTCCTTTAGTTGATTTTGGAATTAATTCTACTTGCTGAGGTTTATAACTTATTTTTACTTTTCCTTCTTTTAATTTTTGAAAAAACGCCTGTGCTTCGGTTCCTTTAAAATAATCTAGCAATAAATCAAAATTTCCTTCTTTTTCGTAATCACCTAAATTTGGTTTGATCATTCTAGCTAAAACTTTTATAGCAGTAGATTTACCAACACCGTTAATACCTACTAAGCCAACAACATTTCCATAACTAGGAGCAGGTAAAGAGTATAAACAAAACCTGTTTTCTCCATACCTATGAACTGGCTTTTTATTCCATTCTTCAGGTAAATTAATAATTTGGATAGCGCCATTACCGGGCTTAACACATAAACCGCATCCCGTGCACAAACCTTCGTCAATAGTTAATTTACCTGCAGGATCTATTCCTATGCATTCCTGGCCTGTTTTGTTAACTGGACAAATCTTCTGAATTTGAAGCTTTTGCTCAATGCTTTTCAGTTTTTCATTATCAACAATCGCAATTCTTGGCATGAAAACCTTTAAAAAGCCACAGTTTTTAAAGGTTTTCTATGAAGTGTGAAATTTGCAAGAATACTATTGAAACAACTTTTTTAGAAAAAATCTTAGGTACTTATGTTAAAGATAAAAAAGGGAAAAAACATTTAGTTTGTTTTGAGTGCCAAAAAAAGATAAAAAACAAGGAAGAACTATTAACTGCTATTTCTGGTTAACTAAATGATCATTAACGATTTTAACTAAATTATCTGCAACATACTTTTTTCCTTGAGATTTCTCATATTCCTTTAATAGATTGTAAGTTTGTTTTAAAGTATCAGTATTAAGCCCATCATTCTCGTAAGCATCCAAATAAGAATTATCTTGCGAGCCTAAAAAGTCTTCTCCTGTCATAACTTTTTGACCCCAAAATGCAAACGCTTCATTTATTGCTTTAATTTTAGGTCCTTCTAAAAGCCCAAACCAATTATTTTTTGTTTCTTCATTAAAAAGTTTTTTCAACCTAAAATGGTAATTATCATGAAATATAGAATGAAAATATTCGTGAGCTAAAACAGAGTACAAATCTCCAGTATCGGGTGGATCAACTTCATTTCCTTCAATATCCACACTTCCTCCAGCCAGTCTGATAGTTATAAGATTCAAGCCTATGATATTGTATCCTGGAACAAAAAAGCTTGCTTGAGGGCCTATAATAGAAAATAGTTGAGGAAAATCTCCGAACCAAACAGGAATTACTTCATTTTTTTGAACGGGATACTCAAAAAAATTGTCTAATTCATTAACTAAATTTTCATGAATTGGTTCTACAAAAAGTTTATCATTAATATGCTGATTTGATTTTTCTCTTAATTGATTAATTGTTGCCTCAATATCTTTGTTCATCTCAATAAATAAAAGTTAAATAAATTTATAAAACTATTCTTGATTAAAAAAAGTTTTACCAGCAAGTTTTTTAAAAGCCAGCTTCCAACTACAAACCATAAACCTCAAACTATTCGCCCCTGTAGCTCAGCCTGGCAGAGCGGCACTTTCGTAAAGTGTAGGCCGAGGGTTCAAATCCCTCCAGGGGCTTTTTCAACTTCTTCTATTTAACGTTACATAAAACTAAGAATTTAATTCTTGGGTAAGAATTGGCGCATGTATTCTGCTGCTGCTTTTGCTCCCCAAATTTCTACATCTAATTTATCATGATACTGAACAGGATCTTTACCTAAATTTGCCAATGCAAAAAACATCATTGGCAGAACAGTCCCTAAGTCTTTTATGTAAAATTCAGAAGGATTTGCTGCATAAAACTC
>JACRAI010000101.1 GCA_016213425.1 archaeon
GGTTTTTTCGTTGTTTTGTTAGGTCTTGAAAGAAATAAAAAAAGAGAAGTAAAAAAGTATCAAATTGGTGTTTTTGATTCAGAATTTAGAGGGTTTTCTACTGAACCAGAGCTACTTTTTAGATCGGGAAGAGTTTCTGGAGGCCCCATATTTTTATGGGATAAAATGTATAAAGTTCATTTTCATCAAGCACAAAATGGCAGTAATTCTTTCTTTTACGTAACTTTTGAAAGCAATACTGCTATTACTGATGAAACACATTTAATAGATTATTATTGTGGTTTATATTCAAGAATATTTGAGGAAAATCCGGAGTTAAGGTCTCAATTTAATCTTCATGAAAGTGAAGATGTACAAGATTTCATTAAAGAAGTTTTTGGTACTGAAAAAGCCAAGTCTAAAATACGTGAATTTGAAGAACAATATCTACGGACAACTTTAGTTATGCCTTCAGGAAGAATTAATCAACAATTATTCTCAAAAGAAAACCTAAGCAATTATACTTCAACACAAGATGATTTGGTACTTCCAAACCATAGAAATCGAGACTTAGCTAATACATACTAACAAATAGCACCATTTATTTGTTTTTTCTTGCAAATATCCTAAAATAGTCATTTAGATTGTTGTGTTTTTTGCTCGTAATAATTTAGTAAAACGTTTAATGCTTCTTCATATTTTTGTTGGAAGAATTCTTGGTGTTCTAAACCTTTTTGTTCAGACAAGCTAAAAAATTTACCTTCTTCGTCCGACTCCCCACACTCATACTCACTATAACTGAGGCTTGCACCATTAACTCGCCCATCTAAACCGTCGTCAAAAAACGAAAAGAGTGCCTCTTTTGCAGAATACGCAGTGTCATACATAAAGAATGCTAAGTCATATGACTTAGATTTACTATCCTGATTTGTGATATAAACCTGAGGGTTATACCCCCATCCTTCAATTACAAAAGCGTTATGAATACTGAAGTCTACTCCTTCCTCCCATGCCGAACTGCTAGTAGATTTATCCAAAATGTACGCTGTGACTCTTCTAGCTTTTCTAGCAAGCACCTCATTGTATTCAGTTCCATTATCAGGAGTTGATGTTAGTGCTTAAATTGGAGTGCTGTTCAGCGGGGGCTTGTTAGAATTCACATTTGTTATTGTTTTCTTTTAGCCAGTTTCTTTTTTCTTGATAATCTGGCATGATGTTTTCTACTATTTTCCAGAAGTTTTCTGAGTGGTTGTGTTCTATTAAGTGTGCTAGTTCGTGTATGATGACATAGTCTATTATTTCTTCAGGAGCGAATAGCAGTCTTGTTGATAGGTTTATGTTTTTGTCTCCTGAACAACTTCCCCAGATTGATTTTGTGTTTTTTAGGAATATATTCTTTATCTCTTTGTTAAAGTGTTTTTGGTTTATTTCATGGACTTTTCGTGTTATCCAAGAATATTTCTTTTGTGCAATGCACCTGCTTAATAATGTAGATATGTGTTTTTGCTGTATTTCTTTAGAAAGATTTGAAGAAATTGTTAGGTGAATATCCTTTTCCATTATTCTTGCAGAACTGCTTGCTCTGTCTTTGAATTCAATACTAAGTTGGTATTCATCATTATTGACTTTTAGCAAATCTCCATTTTGATAGTTTTTTTGTGATTTTGTTCGATGTTTCTCAGGATTCTCTAGAATTTTCTTTAAAGCCCAATTTTTCATTTCAATCAACTTTTTGAATTGTTCTTCACGAGTTAAAGAAAGAGGAATTCTGATATTTACTGATTTACCTATAGAAACACTACAATCACGTCTATTTTCATAAAAAACATTCACTAAATACTCTGCGCCATTAATATCTAAAGTAGCAGTTCTCATGCATCGTCAACGTGAAATTTTTCATTGAAACATTGATCACACAGTTCTGCGTGCCAGTCTTTGTTGTGAGCTGAAATTTTTCTATTACATTTTTTGCAGTTATAGTTCATTTCTTCATCATGTTTCATATGGAACGTTCTCAGTTTAGTCTTAATGTCTTCAGTTCCTAATGTTTCCATAAAACTGCCTTCTTCCCAGAGGTCTTGTTCTAAATCTATGTTTTTATTCTTCATTGTATTTCCAAAAGTTGTGTTTCTTGTTTTGCTCTTCTAGAAGTTTTTCTTCTTTTTCATTATTGTTTTTGTATTCTTCCATTTTTTTCCAAGAGATTTCTGCATATAACGCCGCTACAAGATATCTTGCACCTTGATTATCATTTTTATTAAGTTGTATTAATAGTTTGAACATTTCTAATGCTCTTTCGTTACTTCCTTCTCTCCACAGAGCTAAACCGTAATATTGTATGGCACGCAGATATTGTCTGTTTTCCATTATTCCCCAGTTTATTTCAGTAGGCCATTTGTTGTTAAAATGTTTTTGTGTTAATTCATACGCTTTCTGATACCACTCTTTTGCTTTAGTTAGGTTATCCCACCAATAAACAGTGCCCATTCCGTTGCAAGCATCTACAAATTCCTCATCAATTTCTATCGTTTTCTTAAAATAATATGCTGCTTTCTTTCGATTGCCTGCATCTAAACATTCCATTCCATCAAAATAATAATCCATTTTATCTTTCTTAAGAGGCATAAACTGCAATCCTTCACTCATTGCAGTATCTTTATCTACAATTAAGCCATTTTCTAACATTGCGAACTCATTCATAGGATTGCTTTCAGCAACCTCTTTCCTACAATATCGGTGATCAAAATCTTTAATTTTAAGCAATCTGCGAATTTCTCGGCTATTATTTGCAATAGTTTTAGCTTTAACATTGAATAATTCTGCTAAACCTTTTTGAGTCCAATGCTCAATACCAGTTTCCCATAAAAAATTACTTGAAGAATACTGCCACAAAACTGCCGCAGCCAAAACTTCAGAAGAAGAATTAGTTTTACCATTTCTTTTCTTCCAATAAGCTTCCCACAATTTCAAAACAAGCTTAGAATCTTGCTCATCCAAAGATAACAAATCTTTCTTACTCAACAACAAGTCAGTCACCTTTTCAAATTTTTCCTCACCTATTTTTATCACCAAAAACATTAGAAACCACGTTTAATTAAAAACATTTTGATTTTGCTAACGCACAAAGTTAGAAAATAAAAAGAAGATTTAAATAGAAGTTAAAATTAAATTATTTTAACAAACAAAAGCTTTAGAAGAAAAAAGTCAGAAACACATTGTGCGTTGAAAACGTGCCTTTTTTAATGCCGAAAAGTTTAGCACAACGAATTCGGCACGAGACCTAAACTCCTTGATTTCTTTGCGTAAAAGGGCAGTTGCCACTAAAAAGTGGTGAAATGCCGAAAGATTTATATATTTAGTGTAAACAAGTCATCAAATGACTATTTTATTTTTCTTCCTTTAATATTGGAATATATATCTCTCCATCTTTAATTACTTGTCCTGGAGGAATTATGTAGAACTCGGCAGTTTTTTGTTCTATTTCTTCTTGCATTTTTTGTTTTGTTTCTAAATCATTAGCATTTAACAAACAGGAAGGTTGTTCAAAACAAGGATTTCCTTTTAATGCATTTTCCAAATTATCTTGATCTACTTTGTGTTGATATACAAAAGTCATTTCTGGAATACTATGCGCAGATGTTATTGCTGATAAAATCTTCAAATGACTTATTTTTGTATGAATTTTAACAGATTTATTATTATACTGTGCAATGCCAATCAACTCTTTGGCTTGGAATATCTTAAGTCCTAATATTTTAGTTACTAATCCTAAACCTTTACCTTGTTCGATCGCTGCTAAAGAGTGGCTTATCCACAATCCTTTTTTTGTGGAAGGAATCGCACAATACATCGTTATTGGAACAAGACCTGAATAATCTTTAGGAATGCTGAATTCTTCTTTTATTTTACTATCAAGTGAATCTGCTTTTTTAGCTAAACCTATAAAAGCGCTTGGAAGCATTCCACAATCTAAAGCAACCCATTTTTCCATTCCGAGATTTTTATCTCCATAACTCAACCCATCTAATTGCACTAATAAATCTGTGAATGTCTTGTTGGAAGTTAAAAGAGGATTTATGTAACGTACAGGCAGGCCGAAAGGACTCATTTCAAAATTCTCCATATTTTCTTGACTGCCTAAAATGTACAATACATAATTGCTCTTTATTTCATTTATTAAGCTCATAATAGTTTGGTTTTCAACTAATTTTTATATTTGGTGACTGAAATACAACTTTTGGAACAAATTTGTTCTAAATAGAACAATTTAGTAAAATTTAAATATCGGATGTGTTAAATTAATCATATGACTACAACAACGGAACAAACACAAGACTACATCAAAGAACATCCCGACATAAAAAGCTGCTTAAAGAAAGGGATTATCAATTATTCTTCACTAGCTCGACTTATATCTAAAGAAATAAATATAGACAAAAAAACTTCTAAAGAAGCAATCTTGATTGCTGCAAGGAGATTCAGAGAAAAACTAAAAAAAGATTTTAGTTATGAACAAGAGATAAGAAAACTTCTAGCTCAATCTGAATTAGAGATTAAAAATAAAATTGTGGTGTTTATTCTAAATAAGAGCGTAAATTTTGATTCAATGCAAGAATTACATAATATTATACAGAAAGAATATGGTGTGTTTTACTTCATAGAAGGTTCTGATATTTATACACTAATCACACAAGAGAAGTATGCATTACAAGTTGAAAAGAAATTTAGCAATAAAGTTTTGCAGAAAAATAAAGATCTAGCATTAATTAACTTCAAAAGTTCTAAAGAAATAGAAAAAACAAGAGGGGTTATTTCTTACTTAACATCTTTATTCAACGAAAATGGAGTTAATATCTTAGAATTATTATCTTGCTGGACTGACACTTTGTTTGTTATTTCTTCAAAAGATGTTAATAAAGCTTTAAATTTCTTAAAGTTTTAACTCTTTGGCTAGAACAAAACATTCTTGATTTAGTTCTTGTCTGTCTCTTACAAATATTATGTGACTTCCTTTTTCTGCGAATACTTCTTTTTTACCTTCATAGCCTATTAATGTTTTTTTGTTTAAGTATTCAAAATCTGCGAAGTCTCTGGCTTTTTTGAAAGATTCATTTTTGTTTTTGTACAAATCAACTATTTTGAATATCTTTTGATCTTTAGTTTCTTTAACGTCTCCTTTAATTAGGCCTGCTTTTTTTAGAAAATTCAAAATTGATGTTTCGGCTCTTTCCTGGCCTTTTGGATCGAGAACATATCCGCATTCTATGCAAATACCTGCTTTTCCTTGATCATTCATGTACTCGTCAGTTGCTCCTTTTTCAAATTCTGCCCAATTAAAACTTATAATTTTAAACGGCATTACTTTGGAGTACTCCCAAGTTATTTTTTCACCAATAACAAAAGGCACTGAGTCAACACTATTACTTGCGTGAACATCTAATAATGCATCAACTTGGTCTAGTCTTTTCATTATTTGAACTGCAGTTTTTCCTTCAAGAGTATCTTTAACATCTCTAGGTTGTTTTTTTAGAAAACATCTGTTAAGATTACATTCAACAAATCTTTTATTTTGTTTTATTGCTTCAAGATTTGCGTAAATAAATATTGCTTTACCTTTGTCGAGTTTAAGTGAAGGAATTAATTTGTTAAACGCGTTTATTCCGCAAACTTCATTACCGTGGACGCCTGCCATCACTGCAACAGTTTTACCTGATTCTTTACCTGTTTTTTCTATAACTCGAATATTTTCCATTTGTTTGATAAAACCAGAAATAGTGTATAAATTTTTCGGTTATTTTATCTTCTTAGCCCATTTGCAATAAACGCATTCTTCAGCGCAATCAGGCATTTTTCCTTCAAGTATTTTTATTGCTTGATCAAATATCTGTTCTGCGTTCTCTATTGAAACTTCTAATTTTACTAAGTTAATATTGAAAACTGCTCTACCATCGCTCTCAAATCTTTCTGGATGATAAAATATCAAGTATGAATAATCTTCTGTAGAATAGTTATTTTTTCTAAGAAGTAAATTGTATATGTCTATTTGGTCTTGATAATATTCTGGGGTGTCTTCTTTTAACGGGTAACCTCTCGTTTTGTAGTCTATGACTATTAATTTGTTGTCTTTAACAAGCAAGTTATCTATTGCTCCGTGAAATAAGTTTCCTTTTTTGTCGGTCCACCTTATTCCTTTGAATGCGTTTCTCCATTCTTTTAGTTTGTCTAAATCTTCAAATAATTTAACTCCTTCTAAGTCTTTAATTTCTTGAGGTAATTCATTTTTTTTGATGTATGAATCAAAATAATTTTTTAGAGCCCTATCTATTCCTGAAGGAAGTGATGGGAATGCGCTTTCAGGTCTTTTTATATTTTTGTTGTGGTGGAGCCAGAAGCATCTAGGACAGTCTTTTAGTATTTGAAGGTTTGAAGGTGAAAGCTTATACATTAATAGAATTAGGGGTTTCTTAGTTTATAAAGATTAACACTTGGAGTGAATTTATCAACTAAATAGAAATAATCATACTTCGGAGTGTTAACTTTCAAAAGTAAAGGTAATTTTTTGTATTTTTCTGATAACTTAGGGTTTCCTGTAACTTCTTTTATTCTTTGATCCCAAACATGGCCTCCATTAACAGATCTTATATCATAAGAAACTGTTTCTTCAAGAGGAAGTAATGAACCGCAGGTTTCCATAACACCATTTTTAAAACGATGATACCTGATTGAATCTGGATCAAATCTTAAAGGTTTTTTTGAAGCATGTGCAGCTCCGCAAAAAAATGCAACTTTTCCGTCAATTTTTTTTAAGTTTTCTGCAATTATTTTATCTCCATCTGTTGAATTTTTATAATCATCAACAAAGTAAATCATCATTTCACAATCTTTTGCTGTGACAATTAAATCTTTCATTGCTTCTGATGCTCTTGTATCAAAAGGATTCTTAAAAATTGTTAAGTCTTCAACATTTCTTTCATCATTTAAGTATTCGTCAAGTTCATATTGTAAGTTATAACCAAATTCTAAAGCTAACTGCCAAATATCTTCATGATGAATAAGATCTAAACAAATTTCAGGGCATTCTTTTGTTCCATGCGATTCCCCAATTAAGTAGTATTTTTTCATCGGTCTAATTTGTAAAATACTGTGTTAGATATTGAGCAGACAGGAGTTTTTCCTTCTGCCCATGTAGGATTAACGGATAATATGTGATAATGAGTTGCTCCGTTAGATGTATCATTTTTAGGATTGCTTAAAACAAAATGTGACACTTCAACACATTCTCTCCATACTGAGGGAGTTTCGTTATTTAATGGGTCAATAATTTTGTTATAATTTTGATCTTCTTGGCTGAAGCAGGTATATTGTGATGGTTTCAGTATCACTTCTTTTAATGTGTGCCCCCACCATTTATGATTTCCTGTTCGATTGAGCACGCTGTACGCAATTGAGTTCTTTACTTCTCTGCTTTCTCCTCTTGCTTCTCCGAAAATTAGCCTGGCAAGTAAAGTAACATCATCTTGATCAAAATTTTCAACTTTGGGATTTGGCAAGTTGTTTAAATCATAATTTGTTGCATTAAAAATGTACTCCAATCCTTCAAAATCTCTTCTTAATACTCTATTTTGAGTTTTATTTATTGTTGAAGAATAAGGAATGAC
>JACRAI010000102.1 GCA_016213425.1 archaeon
ACATTTAAAACTTGGCAGTTCACCATTTTATTACCTGCCTGAGAAAAAAGAGCAATTGGAAAATTATTCTGATGTTTTAAATGATAAAGAAAAAAGAGCATATCACTTGTTAAAGCAAGAAAAAATACTTCAAGATTCAAAATTAGATCCATTAACAAAAGTTTGTTTGAGTCAACTAAAAGATTTTGCAGAACCAATAAAAGCAACTTTTAGCGGAGGATCAGAAATATTTTGGAAATGGTATAATATCAACAATTTAGAAGCTGAAGAAAAAATAAAAAAAATAATCAATCCTCCAAAGATTGAAGAAAAACAAGCTCCTGTTCCAGAACCAATTGTTAAAAAAGAAAATGTTAAAGAAGAAAAAAATGAATTTGTCAAAGAAGAAAAGAAAGAAGAAGCAAAAAAATTAACTGATTTTCAAGATGAATTTGAAAGCTACATTAAAGATAAAAAAATCGTAACATTAGAAGTTATATCTAAACGGTCTAAAGAGAGAGATTTGATTGTTGAAGTCCCTTCTAACATAGGGTCTTTAACATACTTCTGTAAAATTAAAGACAAAAAATCAATAACAGATACAGACATAAGCAAAGCGTTCATGCAAGGACAAGCAAGAAAACTTCCCGTTATTCTTTTAAGCAATGGCAGCCTTAACAAAAAAGCAGTAGAATTAATGGAGGACCTCAAGGGCGTTGTCTTCAGTAAAGTATAAAATGGGCGTTAACTTAAGAGATTTATTTACAAGAAAAGAAATAAAAATCACAGACCTGTCCGGCAAAACAATTGTGATTGACGGCTACAACATTCTATATCAATTTTTAACAACAATAAGAACCTCAGATGGAGCGCTTTTAACAGATAGCAAAGGAAATGTTACCTCTCACTTAATAGGTTTATTTTCTAGAACAAGTAATTTTTTGCAAAAAGGCATAAAGATAGTTTTTGTTTTTGATGGAGAACCTCCAGAACTAAAACGTCAAGTGTTGAGAAAAAGAAAAGAAGCAAAAATCGAAGCTCAAAAAAGATTCGAAGAAGCAAAAAAAGAAGAAAATATTGAAGAAATGAAAAAATACGCAGCTAGAACTGCAAGGTTAACAAAAGACATGGTTGAAGAAGCAAAAAAACTTTTAACATTAATGGGTGTTCCTTGGGTTCAAGCTCCAAGCGAAGGAGAACCTCAAGCAGCGTTCATGGTTAAACAAGGAACAGGTTGGGCTGTATCAAGCCAAGACTATGACAGTTTATTGTACGGAACTCCTAGATTAATACAGAATTTATCAATAGCAGGCCGAAGAAAAAAACTCAAAAGCTTAGGGACAATAACAGTCCAGCCAGAGCTCATAGAGCTAAAACCAAATCTTGAAAAGTTAGAAATCAATCAAGACCAATTAATTCTTCTAGCAATGATTGTTGGCACAGATTACAATCCTGGAGGGATTAAAGGTTTGGGACCGAAAAAAGCACTAAAATTAGTAAAAGAAATCAAAGATCCTAAAAAATTATTTGAAGAAGTAAAATGGAATGAACACTGTGAAGCTGAATGGGAAGTAGTTTATAATTTGTTTAAGAAAATGCCGGTTCAAGAAAAATACTCAATTAATTTCACAAAACTTCAAAAAGAAGAACTAATAGATTTTTTAGTTAACAAACATGATTTTAATACCGAAAGAGTTAAAAACACAATTAACGAGTTATCAAAACAACAAGAAAAAAAAGCACAAAAAAGCTTAGGTGATTTTTAAATGAATTGGGTTTTCTGGATATCTTTGTCGGCGCTATTTGCAGCTATTTCCTTAATTTTCAAAAAAAAAGCGTTGATTCATGAGCACTCAACAGAATTCTTAACAACTTTCAAATTCTTTGAAATTATAACTTTGATTTTGTTTATACCATACATGAATTTCAATATATCTTTTAATATGATTATTTTATTGTTCCTCTCAAGTTTAGTTCTAACTTTTTCGCTCATATTAACAGCCAAGTCATATAAGCGTTTAGATATTTCAATAGCATCACCTTTAACTAATTTAAGTCCTGCGTTTACAATTATTTTTGCGTTTATATTTTTGAAAGAAACGCTTTCATTTTACCAATTAACAGGTGTTTTTCTGTTAATTTTTGGCGCGTACTTTTTAGAACTAAGCCATCATGATATAGGATTCTTTAATAATATTAAATCAATTATTTCACAGAAATATGTTCAGTATTTAATTTACTCATTAATTATCGGAGCATTAGTTGACGTAAGTCATAAATACTTTATTTCCAACATTGATCCATTAACTTTGCTTTTCTTATCTTATTTATTCACTTTTTTTAGCAGCTTTGTTATATCTTCGATATTTTACGGAGGATACAAAGATCTTATTCACGGAATAAAAAATGCAGGTAAATTAATATTTGCGGACTCAGTGTTTGCCACTTTATCAAATATAACTTATTATTTTGCTTTAAACCAAACAATGATAAGTCTAGTTATGCCTGTAAAAAAAATATCTACATTATTAACAGTTATTCTTGGAGGAAAAATATTCCACGAGCACAACTTAGTTCATAGAAGTATTGCTTGTTTAATTATGCTTGTAGGAATAGCTTTAATGGCTCTATGACTGACTTAAGGCAAGCTTTGCGCGAAAAATTAAACCAGAAAGAACTTGAATCTTTAAGATCTGGCTTTGATGTTGTAGGGGATATAGCGATTATTGAAGTACCTGAAGAGCTTGAAAAAAAAGAAAAAATCATCGCTAGCACAGTTCTTGAATTGTTAAAAAATGTTAAAACAGTTCTTAAAAAATCAGGACACAGATATGGTAAATATCGAAGACAAAAACTTATTTTTTTAGCTGGCGAAAACAAAAAAGTAACAATTCACAAAGAAAGCAATTCAAGAATAAAATTAAACGTTGAGACTTGTTATTTCTCATTAAGAATGGGTTCTGAAAGATTGAGAATAACTAAACTTGTTAAGCCAGATGAAAGAGTTCTAGTGATGTTTTCAGGAATTGCACCATACCCCATTGTTATTGCTCGCAATACAAAAGTCAGAGAAATTATTAGTGTAGAATTAAATCCTGAAGCCCACAAGTACGCTTTAGAAAATGTTAAATTAAACAAAGTTCAAGACAGAGTTAAATTATTTCGCGGTGATGTAAAAAAGATTGTTCCTAAATTAGGCAAGTTTGATAGAATTCTCATGCCTGCACCTCAAAATGCAGATTTATTTCTCTCAACAGCGCTTAAAGCTTCCAAAAAAAACACAACAATACATTTCTACTTTTTTTCAACAATTGAAGAATTAAAAAAATTCAAAGATAAAATAAAAAGTGCCTGCAAGAAAGCAAAAAAAACATGCAGAATTCTAAAAACAGTTAAAGCAGGTCAGCACAAACCAAGAAGCTTCAGATGGTGCATAGACTTCAAGGTGAGTGATTAGTATGGTTTTTGGCTGGTTTAAAAGTAAAAATGATGTTGAAATTCTTATTGATTCTTTAGATTCGGTACTTAAAAAAAAGCTAAATCTTTTAGAAGATTACTTGAGAAAAAATTTGTTTGAAGAAGATTTTAAGAAAAGATTTAGAGAATTGTTGATTGTTTGTTCCGGATTAATCTCACAGTTAGAAAATTTGAAAGAACCTTTTTTAAGAAAATTTACTGATGAAATGAGAATATGTTTGACTGTGCAAAGAGAATCTTTAGATAAAGGAAGTTTGGAACGTGGCTTGTTAAATGAAAAAGAAATAATTTCGGTAAATACTTTTTTAAAAAATCTTTCTTTTCAAAAAGCACAAATTCAACAAACAGGCGCTTTTAACTATTTTGATTCTGACGAAATTATTAAGTTTTTTGAATTTATAGAATTACTAATAAATCTCACAATAAAAAATAACATCAAAATTATTTATTCAGTCGATAGAAGCAGCAGAATTCTAGGAGTTTTATTTCATTCAGTTATGAGTAATTTAGGCTTAGCGAAAAGCATTAAGTTTTATTTTATTCATGGAACACAAGAAGGAGAGACAACTATTTATTCTGAAAAACAAAAAAAAGAATTAAAAGGAAAAAATGTTTTAGTTATTGACGAGTATGCTCATAAAAAAACAACAATTAATAGTGTTTGTAGTTATTTGGAGCAATTCACTGATACTGGCAAAGTTTTCCCTGCCGTTTTCTCATCAGAAGCTTCAGGGCTAAATTCAGTTACTCGAAAAGCGCCTTCTTGGTTTTTCAAAAAAGAATATTCAGGAGTTAAAGAGAGAGAATATCCTATGGGCGGTGTAGAAATTGACGAAGCAGCTAAAGAGATTGCTACAAATGTAAGAAATTCTCTTCGCGCTTTGGCCAAAATCATTGCTGAATACTTAAAATCTAACAGGTATTAAAGAGAATGACTGACACATATTTACAACACAGAAATCGTTTTGGCCTTCTTGCCAAAAATTACGCTAAACACAGACGCGGGTATCCTGATAGTGTGTATAACATAATTCGTGATCATCTACCC